>NZ_QSDP01000134.1:0-14438 GCF_003463685.1 Parabacteroides sp. AM58-2XD | reverse complement strand
GGCAAAAAAAATAAAGCCCCGGTATATATAGGGCCCGGGGCTTTAATAATAGTAAAGGTAGCCTATATCTCACGACATATCTGGCTACAGCAGGTCTCACGACCTAATAACTTAAAATCTAAAAAAATATTATTCGGTAAATTGGTAAGGTACGGTGAACCAGAAACAGGTACCTCTGTCTATTTCCGAATCCACCCATATCCTACCACCTAGCTTATGAACAATCATTTCACATATACTCAGGCCTAAACCGCTTCCCTGAATAAATGTATTCAGCTTTGTGAAACGATGGAATATTTCTTTCATCTTATTTTTAGGAATGCCGATACCCGTATCCCTGACAAAAAACTTCAACAGGTTCCCTTTCTGCTCATACTCATACCCGACCGTTATAGACCCGGATTCCGTGAACTTCATGGAATTACTCACCAAATTTGCCAACACCTGTGCCAAACGATGTTTTGCGATGACGATATAACACTGCGGCAATCCTTTGCTACCGATAAACTGCACATTCTTATTTCGGTTCCTCATCCGGGCAGACGTCACGATCTCGTCAATAATATGGTTGACAGAAGTCCTCGATTCGTTAAAGTCGAGCGTTTCTGCATCTATCATTGCCAGGTCGAAAATATCGTTAATTAGTTGCAGCAACAGCGCGTTGTTATTTTCGATAATCCCGATAAACTCCTGCTTTTCCTCTTCCGTCTCAACGTTAATCAACAAATTTGAGAAACCTATGATCGCATTCAGTGGCGTCCGTATTTCATGGCTCATATTCGCCAGGAAAGCGGATTTCAGCCGGTTGGCCTCTTCGGCGGCAGTGAGGGCATCGCGCAGGCTCTGTTCCAGCAGTTTTTGTTCCGTGATAGGCATGAAAACACCGTCGAGGGCAATAACATTCCCTTCGCTGTCGTACTCGACCTCAGCTAACGTCTCTTCCCATGAGACTTCCTTGTCATTATAGATATTCAGGTCGCTCAACTGGTATTCCAGATGTCCCCTGCGTATATCTCCTCTGATTAATCGCCTGAACAACTCCCTCACCTGCTCACGGAAATCGGTATGCACCTGCATCAAAGCCGTTTCCAGTGGGACGTTTTTATCTTCGACCAGCCTCCGGTGTGTCTTTCCGGTCAACGAATCGTATTCGACCACCATCTTTTTTACGGAGAATAAATCATTTTTTATATCATAATACCAGCAAATCATATCAGCCGCTTCTATCGCTATCGACAGCTTATAATTTACCAGTTCCAGATTTTCGCGGTAATTTTTCAGCTTCGTCACATCGACAAAGAACACGTCCACCACATCTTCTTCTTCCGATGAACGAATGATGACTGTATACGAAGCCCCGTTCACCTCATATTCGCCCGTATGCGTTTCTTTTGTAGCCAGTACTTTTTTTGAAACGTCCAGAAACCTGTCCATCGAACCAATCGAGGCTTCTTCAATCTGCTCCCTGTTTTTATGCCGGATATTGAATCCGGGCAATACCTTCTTTTCAAAAGCATTGTTGACATCAATAATAATAAAATCAAGCTGTCCGTCTTTATTCAGGACTTTACTACGCAGATAAGGGATAGGCATATTGTCGAATAAATCACGGTATTTAAGAAGCAATTTATATTCGCGGGTCCGCATCTTCGATTTTATGTACCTGATATAGATGATTGTAAGCAGTGCAACAATGATGGAAGCAAGGAAATAGAGGCTGAATATCAGCAGGTCATAATGTTCGATAAAATTCAATGGCTTTTCCAGCATGGAAGAATTGGCAGAACAAAACGCATCCCCTCCTATTGCCGGAGAAATATTTATCGCAGGGATGCACCCCGCATATATCTTTCCGGTAAAATATTCCAGCAAAATAAATATACCGATGTTGCGCTTCATAATTTTAATTTAGACCCAAGTTATACCCCTCTAATAAATTCATTGTATTTTCTGTTTCATCTTACGTACATATGAAGAATAGTTGAAAAACATTGCTTCACTGTTCCCGCAAAGCTATTGTAATAAATCTATTCTTCAAAGACAATTTGTAAATAAATTCATGAAAATCATTGATTTTTACTGACTATCACAAAAATAGCACATAAAAAACATAATATGGAATATCAAATTCATATCAAAAATGCAGGCGGAAACCTCACAGCCTCCGCCTACCCCCCTTATCAATCCTAACCTCCTATTCAATTTCCGGACGGTCGCCACCGCTACTTCCTCCCGACGATGGCGGGCGGGTAGTTCCGGTGCTCGTCTTTCCTCCCTTGCCTGCCCCGAGGCTGTCGGAGATGACGACACGGTAATGGTCGATACGCGCGTTCCACCATGCGAACAGTTCGGCGTATTTATCATCTCCTTTGACGAGTGCCAGGGCATTCAGTTTTTCCACCAATGCGTTATAAGCCTTCTCGTAGATGGGACGTGTCATTTCGGTACTTCCTTTTCCGCTCTTTTCAGAGTGTTCTTTCGAGCGCTTCGATGTCAGTTCGGCACAAAGGTCGTTTGCTTTTTTAAGTTCGGCTATCCAGCCGTCCAAACCTAAGAGAGTAGCGTCTGCCTTGTATTTATCGGACGCCAGTTCCTGTAAAAAGTTATTGATAAAACTTGTCAGGTCGTCGAACGAACGCCGTTGGGCACCGGTAAAAGTATCAGCCAATACGCTCAGACGCAAAGCGCCGTCTCGCTTATCCTGATCGAAGTGCCTCAATCCGTTTCTTATTTCTATAAGTATGGCAACATGCAGGTTACCACGTTGTTTGTTACCCATAGCCATCTGTTCGGTAATAGAACTTTTGGCAACGTTGACAATGCTATCATCGAACGCCTGCAATTTCGCCTTATAATCGGAAAATATATCAGTTATCTCCAGCGTATCGTCGCCTTTGGCTTCGATAGCTGTTTCTATTTCACGGCCGAACGTCAGACTTTCGTTATTCTTCAATCGTGTTTTTGTTCCAAATGTTTGTATTTTAGTCATAGGTATGTGTTTTTATTCGTTTAGTACCTGGTAAAAATGTTTCCAATATTTTACAATAACATTACGCCCTCGGCGCAATCCCCCGATACTTGTATCGATATAATGACCACCCTTTAAAAAAGTCTCGATACTCATACCGGAGGGATCTTTGTTGTGCCGAAGCCATCCGATACACGTATCGAAGGCTTTTTACTGCCGTACGTGTCTCACGACACATAAACCGGCATATCTAGTATTAATGAAATGCTTGAAAACAAATTTATCTTTATCTCCTTATTTCTATTCCCGCTTCCCCGTTTGTTTATCAACATTCGGAGGATGTTCAGATTGTCTTTGTTTCATTCTTATCAGATTTAGGTAATGGCCCGTCAAGGGGTTGAATTATATTTGTGTTTATATTTATTAACAGCGAAATGACTAGAAAAAACGAACGATTAATTTAGTCATTCATATTTAACACTTTTCATAATTGTTTTTCAATGGATACAATCATGTTATTCATTTAGGATTTAACATGCTTCAATTGTAAAAGATTTCCTATCGGCATATATATTTTTTTATTTATAGAAAATCAATCTTATGAGGATTTCGGTATTGATTGATTTTACAATAAGTTTTCAGTCTTCTTTTTTGAAAAATAGATTCCTTCAAAACGAAATAGCTATCTTTGCATCCAATCAATAAAACTGAGTAGAGAATGGATAAGCAAACGGCCTTTCCTAAAAGACAAATCGTCGATATTGAAACGTGGGAACGGAAAGATAATTTTAATTTCTTCCGGAATTTCCTGAATCCGTGTATCACTATTACCTCCGAAGTGGAATGCACTGTGGCAAAAGAGAAAGCGAAAAAGAACGGGCAGTCCTTCTTTATACATTATTTATACGCCATCTTGCGGGCGGCAAACGAGATTAAGGAGTTGCGCTTCAGAGTGGATGACGAAGGGCAGGTGATGTATTTCGAGACTGTCGATGTCTTATGCCCCATCCGGATGAAGGAGAATGGGAAATTCTATACGGTCAGGATTCCGTGGATAGCCGGGTTTGAAGACTTCCATCGGGAGGCGCGACGTATCATCGCCTCTATCCCGGAGGACGGAGACCCGTATAATGCCGAAAACCTGTCGTCTGAAGAAAACCGGTATAGTGTTATTCTGGTGAGCGCGACGCCCGACCTTTATTTTACATCGATGACCCATACGCAGGAGCGCGAAAGCGGTAGCAGCTACCCGTTGCTGAACGTGGGAAAAGCGGTAACAAGGGAAGGAAAACTGATTATCCCCGTCGCGATCAACGTGCATCACGGGTTTGTGGATGGGGCACATCTGGCGACGTTCTATCAGAAGGTGGAAAAATATCTGGGATAGTATCCCCTCCCCTCTCGAGAGGGGGCAGGGGGTGTGTTATAGTTTACTACAACCCATATTCCTCAATCTTCCTATACAGCGTAGTCAACCCGATCCCCAGCAGGCGGGAAGTTTCGGTTTTATTCCCGTTCGTATATTTCAGGACTTTCTGTATATGCATTTTTTCAACGCCGCTCAGGTCGAACCCGGCATAAGCATCGTTTGCCGAGGCATTGGGTTGCTGAATGTTCAGGGGCAACGAATCCGACGTCAGCACATCGCCATCCGCAATAATCAGGCTGCGTTCCACCATATTCCGGAGTTCGCGGACGTTTCCTTTCCAGGTGTATTTTTTCAGCAGGTTGATATAATCGGGCGAAATCGTCTTGATTTCCTTGCCCATCTTTGCCGACAAAGCCGTAACGAACGCCTTTACATGCAACGGAATATCCTCCGACCGTTCCCGTAACGGCGGCAGATGTATCTGGAAGACGGAAAGGCGGTAAAACAAATCTTCGCGGAAATGTCCCTCGGCAATCTCTTTGGAAAGGTCGCGGTTGGTGGCGGCGATGACGCGGACGTTCACCTTTACCGGACGTGTATCGCCAATCTTGATAAACTCGCCGGTTTCCAGGATACGCAACAGCTTGGCTTGCAGGTCGAAAGCCATTTCACCGATTTCGTCGAGGAAGATAGTACCGTTGTCGGCCTCCTCGAAAAGTCCTTTCGTCTCCTTCAAAGCACCCGTGAAAGCGCCGGCTTTATGGCCGAACATCTCGCTCTCCAGCAGGTCGCGGCTGAAAGAAGAGCAGTTGATAGCCACAAAGGCTTTTCCGCTACGCGAACTGTGTTGGTGGATGGACTGGGCGAAGACTTCCTTTCCGGTGCCTGTCTCGCCTGTCAGCAGCACGGGGACATCGGTTTGCGCCACCTTGCGGGCCAGGGCGATCGCCTCCTGTATGGCGGGCGATTTGCCGACGATGGTGTCGAACGAATATTGCCGGCCGACCGGCGAAGCGGCAGCTTTCTCCTGACGGTAGGCGGTGGTGGCCTTCTCCATAGCCTTGGCGATCAGGGGGAGGATTTTATTGTTGTCGTCGCCTTTGGTAATATAATCGAAAGCACCGTTCTTGATGGCTTGCACGCCGTCGGGGATATTGCCGTGGGCGGTCAGCAGGATGACTTCGGAATGGGGGCGCAGCTTCTTTAGTTCGCGTACAAGTTCAACGCCGCTGCCGTCGGGCAGGCAGACGTCGCACAGGATGACTTCGGGGGTCTGCTGTTCCAGTTGTTTCAGACCTGCCCGGCAGGTGGACGCCTGGAACACATCGTAACCTTCAAGTCCGATGATACGTGAGAGTAAACCTAAAATCTGCTTTTCGTCGTCAATAATCAGTACTTTTCCCATACATTCAACAATTCTGTAACGCAGGCAAATGTACGATGATTATTTTTTCCGGCAAGGGGATGCGGGGCAATATGCTGAATTTTATAGCATGCTGATAAGGGCCTGCTTGTTCAGTACCTTCACCTTGTTACGCGAGATGCGGATAAAACCGCTGTCTACGAGCTTATTGATTTCTTTGGAAAGGGCGGGCCGCGTGACGCCGAAATACTCGGCAAGCTGCACCTGATTGTGCTCCATATCGACCGTGTCTTCGCCCTCTTTCAGATGGTCTATCAGATAATAAATGTAACGGCTGCGGATGCCGCGGAAAGAGAGGACACGCAGGCGGGTCATGGTGCATTTGTTGCAACTGGTGCTGACGCAAAGGAAGTTATGAAGGAGCACGGGCATCGAATGCATCATCTTAAAGAATGAATCTTTGGAAATCTTCATCAGGACGACATCTTCCTCGACCGAGAAGGTGGCGGGGAACTGGTTCTTTTCGGCAAAAACATGCGGAGTGGCAAAGGTGCGCGGGGCTTTGATGACCTCTACCCTGACTTCGCCTCCCGAGACGTCGACTACGTCTACGTTCAGTTTACCTTCGAGCAGAACGTGTATGGCCTGGCACGGCGAACCCTGGTGGATAATCGTTTTTCCTTTCGGATGGTTCTCTAGTGTGTATTCCAGATTCTCCAGGAAGTCTTCCTGCATCTTCTGCGTGAAATTCCGGAACAACGGTATTTGAAAGATATCGGTTATATTCATTCAGCATCGATTTAGTGTCGGAAATATTTCTTACAAAGATAAGAACATTTCCGACACCTGCAAGTTACCACTTGGCAATAAATATTCTCGGATTAATGTTGATCGACAACCATCCCCAGTCTTGCCAACTATCTTTACTGCCTCCCTTGACGGCTTCCATCGTCGATGTTCCGAGCATCGTGGAGTAGCCGGCGGAGAGTTTCACGTCTTTCATAATCTGCCAGTCCACCTGGAGGTCGAGTTCGGAACCCAGTCCGCGGTCGAGGTCCTTTCCCTTAACCGTCACGTCGCTTGTGGTGGAGAAATAATGGTAGGCGAGCGACAGGTCGACTTTTTTCGACGGTTTGAAGGCGAGCTTCACCTGGTTGTCCCAAAGTCCCGGATTGAAACCGTTCTGGAAGGGAGTGGCATAATAATAATCCATCGCACCGTAGAATTTGTGATGGGTTCCGTATAACGGATCGAAGGCCGTGTATTTGGCATCCGGACCGTCCGTATTGTCCGCACCACTCAGGTAATCGCTGCCGAGGGCAACGCTCCATTGCGAATTGATTTTATAGGCGGCATTCAAGGCCCAGAGGAAAGCGGAGACTTCACGTTTCTTGGCATTCTTGCCGGACTGGTAATAAAAGGTACCGCCAAAGGTCCAGTTGCCCGGCTGGTAATACAGGTTTGTTCCCATCGTTTGCATGAACTGGGTGTCGGAAACCTTTTCTGTCTGGTCGCCGCCTTCCAGTCCGAGGTTCATGAATAGGAAAGAGGCTTTAAATTTCTTGCTGCCGATATGCTGATACCAAAGGGTTTGCATGTTCTTGTAAGGTTGCGCGCCCTCGGCGTAGAAGGTGCCGCCTATTTTAGTTTCGTCGTTCTGGTTAAAGGCGAGGATGAGATGAAGTTTGTTCTGTTTGTTCTCATAACCCAGTTTCAGGGCGTCGTGATAACGGCCAGCGATGTTCCAGTCCAGTCCGCCGAGGATGCGTTCATCGTCGTAGATGAGCGACTGGCGTCCGAGCTTGGCAAAGAGGCCGTATCCGAAGTCGAGTTGTGCCCAGGCCTCGTTCAGGATGAAACGGCCGTTCTTGTCGATCTGCGGATCCTGTCCCCAGACGCCTACGTGCTGTGCGGAAAGACCGATCGACAGGTTCTGCCGCTCGTAATTCATGGAAAGGCGGGCACGGTTATTGATGAAGCCGGCCGGCTCCTGCCCTTCGCTACGGGGATTTAAAACTCCGTTCCTGTACTCTGCACGCGGACGTATCTGCGCACTCATCGAGAATGTATTCTCTTTATCTTTGGATGTTTCATTCTCGTCTGCTTTCATCCACATCGAGCTTACCAACAGAAGCCCGGAAAAAACAATCACCCGTTTCTTCATTTTTGTTTACGATTTAAGTTGATATTTCTTTTTATTTGTTATTCCATATTGTAAACGTGTACGCTGTTGCCTTGTGCCGAAGGCAGATAATTCACGCCGAACCAGCAAACTTGCAGCAAGATAAAAGCGAACACCAGTATTCCAAGGGCCGCCCTGTACTGTTTGTTCTTCTGAAACCGGAAGTGTATATACAGCAGATTGCCCAGCCAGGTCGCTGCTGCCCAGGTCTCTTTCGGGTCCCAGCTCCAGTAATGCCCCCAAGCTTCTTTCGCCCAGAGCGCCCCGAAAAGCATGCCGATAGTCAGGAAAGCAGTTCCCACATAGACTAGGTTATCGCAGAGATTCATTACACCCGGCTCAATCGCTGTCTTTCGCGACCGGACCAGCAGATAGACGGCCACCACGGCCCCCGCTCCCAGCATCGCATAGGCAAACATATAAACAATCACATGCGGTGCAAACCAGGGACTTTGCAAGGCGGGCATCAGCGTCTTATTATGTATCTCCGGCTTAAACAGGTTGATACAAATAAACACCAGCGACATGACCGTACTGAAAGACAAGATCCATTTATAGCGCCAGCGGATATAAGTAATGATTCCGGCAACCGGCAGGAAGAAGGAATACCACAGGCGGGTCTCCCCCATCGTCCGCAACGGCGGTCGTTCCAACGACACCCACATCCCGACGATGAAAGCCATAAAGATAGCCAGGCCGGCAACCGTCCACAAAACCACCTGCAACGACTTGCCAGGCCGGTAAGCCGCCATTGCTCCCACGCCCCAGCAAAACACGGCCGGCAAAGCGAAATATATCAAATGATTCCATTCCATACGTTATACTGTTTTTGTGTCATTAACGGCCGCCTGTTCCGGCTTGTTCCCGGGTGCCAGAATGAAGAGGCAGACGGAACCGAGCAACATCATCAGAATGCCGGTATATACCAACGGAAGCCACGGGTCTTTCACCAACTCGAAGATGCTCAGGCGGCTCCATTTCCCTTTTGTTTCGTCGTAGCTTAGCTGGTAAATCTTCCAGCCGCCCATGCTTAGAGGCTTGTTCACTTCAATCAATGCTTCGGCCTGCTCCTTTTCCTTCGTATACACCAAGACCTCGGAGGCGAAGCGTTTCGGTTCGCGTTCCGGCATGACCAGGCTCACCTCCTCATTCAGTTGCAGGGATACGTACGGGAACATGAAGCTGCCGCAACTCACCCAACCGCTTTTTTCGACACCGCTTGCCTTGTTGCGGGCGGTTACGTATAAGGCGGTTGTCGCCCCTTCGGAATGAAAGGCGACAAAGTTGACCGTATCCTTTCCGGGGACACAGGCGGCCATCGGCAACAGGTCGGTTACTTCTATCTCCCAATCCAGCAGACTGCCGGACAAAGGAGTCGATTCGACCAGGATGTTTTCAGGATTCTTTTTGGGCAACGCTTTACCGTCCGCATTATCGATAACCAGCAGCTTCGGAGGATACTCGTCGATTGTAAATGATTTCAGTTCGATGGCTAAAGGCAGTTCCTGCATTTCTCCGGCTTCGTCGGTTGCCCGCCATTCCGGTTCACCTTGCGGAACCGTCATCCGCAGACGTTGCAAGTCACCATTTCCTAAAATGGCTGCCAGCAACGTAATGAATAATCCGGCATGATTCAGGATGAAAGGAACATCTTTCCATTTAAAACGGCTTATCTTCCGAATCGTCACCAACCCCAATACGGAGAGAAAATAAAGGAACAGCAGCATGAAAGGCCACGAGACCGTCATTTGCATGAAACCTAACCCGGACAGTAGTCCTCCGTGAGTAACCGTTGCAGAGGGAGCCACTTGTCGGGTCAGTCCCATGATGATAACCAAAACCATCCAGGCCGTTAAAGAGGTAATACTCGCCGTCAGGCTGTAAAACCACTGCAAGGCAGCAGCTTTACGGCTCGCGGCATATACCATTATCAAGAAAAACAGGAACACTCCTCCTGCTATAGCGTTCAGGGGATACTGGAAAAGAGTCGCGTCCACCTTCCCGGTTGTCATTTGCAAAATGACTCCGGTAATGAACAGGCCGATGCTTATCGCCCATCCTTCTGCATATCCCCAGGGTTGCTTCCACATAATCAAATCTTTTCAGCCAGACGTTTGTTTGCTTTCGCTTCCTTAATCCATTCCGGAACGACAGTGTTCAGGAATTTCTCTTTTGCCTGACGTTCGGCAGCCATATCCAGACCGATATATTGCTGTGCTTTTTCTTTTGTCGAGATATCCGGCATCGGAACATCATCGGTATAACCCAATTTAGCTAATACTTTGGATACAGCCAGACGTGCCTGCATGGTCCTGTCGAGGCCGTTACCCAGGATACGCTGTATTTCCTGCGGTGCATGGAATGCTCCGCCATGGGAAGCAACACCGAAATCCCAACGCCATTGTGCCTGACGGAGCAGTTTCAATACCGGAGCCATCTGGTCTTCCGTTGCGCCTTTATCCCAGGCAAACTTTGCTTCGATATGTGCTTTTGCCAGTTCGGCTTCCAGACGGTTACGCATTTCGTTTGCCTTGTTCTGACGTTCGTAAACATTATTACGCAAAGTTTCTTCGCTTTCACGGTGGCAAACCTGGCAGGTACGGTCAATCATTGCCAACGGGCTCATGATATGGTGGTCACTGTATTTCACGCCGCCTTCGCTCTTGTAAGGCATATGGCAATCGGCACACGACACGCCACGCTGTGCATGGATACCCATCATCGACAATTCATAATCCGGATGCTGTGCTTTCAGAATCGGTGTACGGCTCAGTTTATGCGTATAGTCTGCGAAACCTTCTTCGTCATAATAAGCCTCCATGTCTTCAACAGTAAAGCCTTTATCCCAGGGGAAAGTCAGATACTTTCCGTCACCCTTAAAATAATATTCCACATGGCACTGCGCACAAACCAAGGAACGCATTTCCTGCTGGGTAGCCTTGGTGATGTCGCGTCCCTGGCGCTGGAATGCTTCAATCAGGGCCGGACGGCTGATATGCAGGTTCATATTCTCCGGTTCATGGCAATCGGCACAACCGATAGGATTCATAATCTCCGTTCCCATTGCCGCCCATTTGCTCTTATAGAAATTATCTACTCCTATCGCCTGCATCATACGGGGAACGTCCGGACTCTTACAGGTCCAGCAAGTTGCCGGCTGCGGACCTTCATCGGGTGTCATCGGAGCACCGACACGCAAGGTATGACGCATATCGTCAATCGCATGCATATGACCGCGTGGAGTCGAGTAATCTTTAGAAAAAGCATATCCGGCCCAAAGAATAACCATTTCGGGACGGGCTGCCAGCACATCGACCATCTGGTTTCCGTTATACTTGCTTTGAAAACTGGTATCCATCGTCTGCGTCCAGGTTTCATATTCCCGCGGATAGTTTGGGGCAAATTTTTCGTTTACCGACTCAATGCCGGTAATCTCGACTTTCTTGTTATTCATCACACTGGCAATCTCGGCCCTCCGTTCATTAATCGAGGCAGCGAGTACGCCCAATACGAAAACAACGGCCATTGTCCCGCCGAACAATAACCAGCCTTGCCATGATTTAAGTTTCTTTTCCATATTCGTTGATTTTTATTTATTCGTTTTATTTAAGCATATCTTTCAGCCATTGCGGCGTATTGGTTTTCGGATAAGGCACAATGGCCGAAGGAGTGGACGAGAGGCTGTTGGAACCTCCGTGCGGAACATCGCGGTGGCAGTCCCAACAGGCTTTTCCTTCACCCGCCATCGCCATATTGTGGTCGATACGTCCGGTGTTTACAAATTCGGTATTCAGTTGCCTGTGGCAACGGACACAGTTGTTCATGATTACTTCAGCGCTTTCGTCGATTGCCTGTATTACCTGCGGTTCGCCACGCATCATAAAGACAGCGGCATGTCGCATACCGTCCATTCCTTTGAAAAACCATTTTTTTGCGGCGTTTTCGTGCGGCACATGACAATCGTTACAAGTAGCGTTCCGGCTATGCGAACTGTGACTCCAGGTAGCATAATAAGGCCCCATGATATGACAGTTCACACAGGTCGACGGCTCATCAGACAAGTAACTCCAGGCCCTCGATACATAAAATGTATAAAAGCCTAAACCACAAATCGCTCCGCTCGCGACAATGGCAAATAATTTCCATCGTCTGGAAGGAAGAATCGCGTTTATTATCTCTTTTATCTTCATACAGCCTTAATTAAAGTTTAATTCTTGACAAATATCTTAAATCGAGTACAGGTAAAGTGTAATAAATATTACATTGCGCGAAAATTATCCAACAAATGAGAAAAGTTTTATTCATGGCAGTCTCCGCACTGCTGATCTGCACCTCGTGTGTAACGAAGAAAAAATACCTGGAAGCCGAGAATGGGCGGCTCGAAGCCATCGGCCGCGGCAATGCTTTACAGGAACAACTGGTCGATTGCAAAGATGCAGGTGACAAACTGAACGAGCGCCTCGCCGCCCTTCAGCGGGACACGGCAAAGATGGGCAGCAACATCCGCAACTATCAGACGATGCTGAATTCGAACATGACGCAACAGGAAAAGTTAAACTCCCTCCTCAGCCAGAAGATGGAAGAGTTGAACGAGCGGGAACGGACGATTAACGAATTGCAGGACATGATTAATGCCCAGAACGAAAAAGTTCAAAAGCTGTTAAGCAGCGTAAAGGATGCCTTATTAGGTTTCAGCAGCGAGGAACTGACTGTTACGGAGAAAGACGGCAAAGTATATGTCGCCATGTCGGATAAGTTATTGTTCGAATCAGGAAGCGCCCGGGTGGATAAACGTGGAAAAGAGGCATTGGCTAAACTGGCGGAAGTCCTCAATAAGCAGTCGGATATAGATGTATATATCGAAGGCCATACCGACAGCAAACCGATTAACACGGCACAGTTCAAAGACAACTGGGATCTGAGTGTAATCCGTGCAACTTCGGTTGTCCGTATCCTGACAAAAGATTACGGCGTGAATCCGTTGCAAATACAACCTTCCGGACGTGGAGAATATATGCCGGTAGCAGACAACGAGTCGGCTGAAGGCCGCAGCAAGAACCGCCGGACAGAGATCATTATGGCACCGAAGCTGGATAAATTATATCAGATGCTACAATAACCTATAATAGCGGGAATGTATCAAAAGTCGCTATCCTGTCATCCCGGGCTTGACCCGGGATCGTATACTACGTTGATATGCACCATTTAGTATAAGTTGGCGGATCAAGTCCGCCATGACAAAACGAACTTTTGCAACAGTCCTGCTATTCTATTGACCTATAGTGGATTTTTAATCGAAAAAAAGCTCCACTCCAAATCAAAGGGAGAACATGGGTACCAGATATCTTGTTTCTCTCCTCCTACTTCCTGAAAAATATGAATAAGACAGGTAGATGTTTTTAGGTATTTATCTCCATTTTCTTCCAATACGTTTATCTGACCAATCCCTTTGTTTTCAAATTCTCTGGTCGAATATCCCAAATTCGTATATTCCCTGAAAGAAGCCAATCTTTCTTCGTTATCCTTCACTTCTACCGATGCTTCATAGATATAATACAAATAAGATTTATCAAACCCAGATTCCTTTGCTACATTTCCAGGAAGCGCACCTTTGCACACGTCAAGAGCTTCACAACGCGTAAACCCTTTGACAACCACACTGTCATAATCATCAAATGTAAACCAGGTTATCTCCGGTTCCGATAAATAGATTTTTTTATCATAATGGAACTTTGTCTTTGAACAAGAAAGCAAAGCAAAGACAACTAACAGACTATAAATAAACGACAGATTCTTCATAATTCCTTAATTTAATATTAAATACCAGTCTTTTCATTCGTAAAACAAACTATTTATCCTCTTTCGATTTTACATCTATATCTTTAAAGGAAAAACAATGCCACTCCAAATCGAAAGGGGAACACGGATACCAGATATCCATCTTTTTACCATCCTTTTCCTGGGAAATATAGATTAGATAAGTGTTCATGACAAATGAATCATCAAGACTGTCATAATCTTTTACAATATTGGAAACCCCAATATAATCCATATCCGGAAAAGAATATCCCAATTTAGTATTTTGATCAGCATACATAATAATAAAATCCTCCTCATTCATCTTAAATTCAGCAGTAACCGCGCAGATATAATAAACATAAGATTTATCATATCCCGAATCCCTCACAACACTATCAGGCAGCATACCTTTATGTTCATCCCCGATAGTCCAGCTATTAAATCCCTTCACTACGATACTGTCCCCTTTCTCTACAGGATACCGGTTCACTTCCGGCTCCGACAAATACAAATAAACCTGGCCGTTAAAACCAATCTCAGTCTTAGAACACGACATCAAGGTCAACATCAATAATAGATAAAACACAAACATTCGATTTCTCATATCATTCTCACATTTTAAATACTTCTATCCATTAAACGCCAGCCTTTGTTTCATATTGCGTGAGTGATAATCAATAAATTATTATATGAGGCAGTGATAATAAATATAAAAAAGACTCCCCCCTAATATATTTATCATTAAATATTTATCATC
>NZ_QSDP01000133.1:0-15353 GCF_003463685.1 Parabacteroides sp. AM58-2XD | reverse complement strand
TAAAAATACGCTAACGCGGGTTTCTTATATTAAAAAAAATAAGAATTTAACACTCTTTTCACTCAAATCTTTATGAACAGGAGTCTTCTAAAGCCTTTTTTACATATTTCTCTTTTTAAGTTTTCTCTGTTTTGAAAGAGTTCTTATCGAACTCAGGTTAATTGTTGGTATTCTGACAAGTTTGCTGTAAAGAGTGATGCAATTGTAATGCAGATATAAATCTAATAATTCAAGTTTATGAACAACGCTTTACTGAAAGACAATCTTGCTGCAAAAGCAGTGGATTCTCAGACGCGGAAGGTGTTTTCAAGGTCCGGTCTTATAGCTGGATTATGTTTATCTTCCCTCGTTTCTTCGTATGCTATTCCAAATGGAGTGGATGCAACGAAAGCAAAGAATGAAAGTGTTATGATCACTCAACAGGCTAAAAAGGTGTCGGGTGTAGTAACGGACAATGCCGGAGGACCCATACCTGGTGCCAATGTTGTACAGAAAGGAACCACAAATGGTACAGTTACCGATATGGACGGTAAGTATACCCTGGATGTACCTAATAATGCAACTCTGGTTATTTCTTTTATTGGTTATACTACGAAAGAAGTTAAGGTAGGTAGCCAGCCTGTGGTGAATGTCAGTTTGGCTGAAGAGGCAATTGGTCTGAATGAGGTCGTTGCCATTGGTTATGGTTATGTAAAGAAGAAAGACCTAACCGGCGCTGTTTCTACTGTATCAGCAGATGACATGGTACTGGGCGGTACGGTGAGTAACGCAGCCCAGGCGTTGCAAGGTAAAACGGCAGGTGTACAGGTTTCACAGAGTTCTAAAGCCCCGGGTGGTACTATTTCGGTACGTGTTCGTGGTAACAACTCAATCTCGTCTACCAACGAACCGCTCTATGTGGTGGATGGTTTCCCTTCTTCCGAAGGCTTGAACCTGAACCCGAATGATATTGAATCCATGCAGATCCTGAAAGATGCGTCGGCCACGGCTATTTATGGAGCACGTGGAGCGAACGGGGTCGTATTGATTACAACGAAACGAGGAAAAGCTGGCGAAAACAAAATTTCTTACAGTGGGTATTTGGGAACCCAGAAGGTGGATAATCCGTTTGAGTTTATCAATGCAAAGGATTATATGAACTTGCAAAACGCTTTGTATCAGGAGATCGACGGTCAGGAAGGTAATCCGAACGGAGCTTATACGCCGTCTCAGTTGCAGTCTACCGTAGATACCGATTGGTTGGATGTCTGTACACGCCTGGCTTTGGTACAGGATCATAATATTCAGTTCCGTGGAGGTTCTGAAAAGACAAAGGTATTGACCAGTTTGGGATATTATAAGCAAGAGGGTGTTTTGAAGAATACAGATTTTAACCGTATTTCCGGACGTGTGAATGTAGACCAAACTATCAACGATTTCATAAAAGCTGGTGCTACGATGTATGCCCATCGCGAGCGTTCGAACGCTCAAACCTATAGCGGAAATATTTTGGGTGAGAACGTCATGTTGAGTGTGATGGGTTATGATCCGACAGTAAAGCCTTACAATGAAGATGGCACGTATGGGCGCGTTCCGGGAGGTCGTGGGGATAATCCGTTGGCCAATTTGCTGGAGCGTAAAAAAGAGGTGGTAAATGACAAGTTCAACGGGACAGCTTTCCTTGAAGTTCATCCGTTTGAGGGATTTACAGCCAAAGCTACAGCCGGTGTCGAATTGTTGCATAATTTCAAAGGATCTTATTTGCCGAAATCTACTACTTATGCAGGAGAAATAGAAGGTGGTATTGCTTCTACGTATGATTTCAGGGCAACCCGGCAGGTATTTGAAGGCATTTTAAATTATATGAAGACTTTCAACAATATGCATGACTTGAATGTGATGTTGGGATATTCGTATGAGAAGTACAGTGCAGAATCTCGTTCAGCAAACGGAAAAGGTTTCTCTACCGATTTATTCGAATGGAACAATTTGGGAGCAGCTTCCATTAAAGGGGTCTCTTCTTCCAAGACAGAAAATTTGTTGGCCTCATTCTTCGGTCGTGTGAATTATACGTTCAATGATAAGTATTTGGCAACGGTAACGGTTCGTCGGGATGGTTCTTCCCGATTTGGAGCGAACAACCATTGGGGAACATTCCCGTCGGGTTCTTTGGCTTGGCGTGCCAGCGAAGAAGATTTTGTAAAGAATTGGGGTGTTTTCAGCAACTTGAAAGTACGTGCCGGTTACGGTGTTACGGGTAACGAACGTATTGGAGATTATGCTTCCTATGCATTGGTTTCTACCAACCATGTCACATTGGACGGTTCAAGCAATATACCGGGTACGCATCTTAGTCAAAGCAGTCCTGAGAACGCCAGTTTGAAATGGGAAACGACTACTCAGTATAATGTCGGTTTTGATATGGGATTTTTTAATAACCGTTTGTCTGTTACGTTGGATGGTTACTGGAAAAAGACAAAAGATTTGTTACTGAAAGTTTCCTTACCTTATTATACCGGCTTTACTTCCGGTCAGCAGAATGTAGGTGAAATTTCGAATCGTGGTTTTGAATTGGACATTACTTCTCATAACTTAACTGGTGATTTCGTTTGGGATACCAAGTTTAATTTGGCACTCAATCGAAACAAGGTATTGGACTTGGGTAGTAGTGGCGACATACGTATTACTTCTGCTAAACCGGTTGGTACTGTATCGGAAAATGCTTACGCGATTGTACGCGAGGGAGAACCATTGGGCTCTTTGTATGGCTGGAAGTATATAGGTGTATTGCAAGAAGGTGAATCGTATGCTCCACAGCCTAATTCAAAACCAGGTGATCCGAAATTCGAGGATGTGAATAATGATGGTAAAATCGATGCAGATGACCGTACAATTATAGGCAATGCCAATCCGGATTTGATTTTTGGTTTGACCAACAATTTTGCCTGGAAAGGATTTGATTTGTCAATTTTCTTCCAAGGATCTATCGGTAACGATTTGTTGAACATGACACGTATGAACTTGGAGTGGAAACGTACAACAGACGCTTTGAATCGTTGGACGCCTTCGAACACGAATACGGATATTCCGCGTAACGGTTTCTACTATTCGCAGTATGGTGGATATGTGAATGATCATTTTATCGAGGACGCTTCATTCCTTCGTCTGAAGAATCTGACATTGGGTTATACGATTCCGTTTAAAAAGGTGGTAAGTTCTTGCCGGGTTTATTTCTCAGCTGAAAACCTGTTTACAATCACAGGTTATTCCGGTTGGGATCCTGAAGTGGATACGAAAGCAAATGAAGCTGCAAAGTCTGGTGGCAGCCAACAAACGGCGAATGCTGGTGCAGGTATGGATTTCAATGCTTATCCTGCTATGCGTACTTATACGGTAGGTTTGAATATTACATTCTAATGGAAAGGAGAATTTAGAAATGAGTTATAAGAAATATTTATTAGGTCTGGTTACGATGGGATTGGTTTCGGCTTGTACTGATCTGGATCCGGAAATATATAGTAATCTGACAACAGCAAATGCTTATAGTACGGAATCGGATATTGAAGCAGCCGTAGTGGGATTGTATTCGGATATGAATCCTTATCCGGGGGATGCTTGGTTATATTACGGGGGGTATATGATTATGATTACCGACTACGCTACCGATATAGGTTATTCTACTGCTGCCGGCGACCCGACTAAACTGAGCAATATGACGTATGATGCCAGCAACCGCTATTTCAGCAACAACTGGAGGGATATGTATAATGTGGTATCGAATGCCAATACGATTCTGGATAATGTAGATGCTGTTAATATGTCAGAAGAAAAGAAGAACCAGGTGAAGGGACAGGCTAAATTCTTGCGGGCGATGGCTTATCGTGATTTGACAGATGCATGGGGAGCAGTTCCTTTTATCACATCGTTGGTGAAGAATCCGTTTACCATGAATGATGCGGCATTGACTCCGGTAGCCGAAATTGAAGCGACATTGATTTCTGATTTGAAAGAATGTATCAACCTTTTGCCGGCTAGCTGGAGTGGCCAGGATCTGGCTCGTGCCACGAGTGGAGCCGCAGCTACGTTGCTAGGAAAGATCTACTTGCGTAACCATGATTATGCCAATGCGAAAACGTATATCGACATGGTGTTGAACAGTGGCCAGTATGAGTTGGAAAGTGATTTCAAATATGTATGGTCGGAAAACAACAAATATGGAAAGGAGATGATTTTTGCTTTATTGCATGAAACGGGAAATAATGCTGCCGAGATTGCCTGTCACTTTGGTCCCTCGGATCATCCGGAAGTACCGGGGCGTTGGCAATATTATGGCGTATCCCTTCCGTTTTGGCGTAGTTATGACAAAGAAGATCCACGCCGTGAGTTCTTTTATTATGATTATACGGGAGATGCAAAACGTGATGATCAATCTGATTACGGTTTCCATTACATGGTTCCGGAAGAGGGGGTAACGGTTGTTCCGAATGATACGACCAAGTATATGCAGAATGTAGCTACCATGAAATATACGTACGATATGATTTCGGACGCTTATTATGACGGACGTACGATTTGTATTTTCCGCTTGTCGGATGTTATTCTTTGCAAGGCGGAAATCGAGAATAATTTGAACGGTCCGGCTGCGGCTCTTCCTTATTTGAATCAAATTCGTGCTCGTGCCGGTGCTCCGGAATATGGAAAGCATAATCGTTTCCCGGCTCCTTCAACAAAAGAAGCGATGAATGATGCTATTCTTAAAGAACGTGGTTATGAACTTGTGTTTGAATTCCAGCGTCGCGCAGACTTGATTCGTTTTGGAAAATATGAGGAAGTCGTAAATGCACATTTAAAGAAGTTGGGTATCGCCCAACCGACAAATGTAACTTCTGATTTGCGGCATTTCCCGTATCCATTGAACGATGCACAATTGAATCCGAATTTGGCAGCTGAGAATCCTTCACGGTTACCGAAATAAGTAATTGAGAGGGGATGTGTTGCAGGCAAGGGGTTGTTGCACATCCTCTTTTTATTTAATTTAATAGTTAAAATGGATATGAAGCGTTTGATTGTAATGATTGGTGTTATAGTCTGTGTCGTGTTGGTGTTTTTTTGTTGGATGGATAAGAATACATTGAAATCTATTACTTTAACTTCTCCCAATAACACAGCAATGTATAATAAGGTCGATATTTTGTTGGCAAAATCGGCTCCGGTATATATTGAATATACGGAAAAGAAGACAGGGAAATCGTATCGTACCCGGACTTCCCATGCAGACACGCTTCATCATATTGATTTACTACTTTTAAAGGCCAATACTGAATATACATATCGTGTTATTATAGATAATTTGTTTAAACAAAAATCAAAAGAACTGACTTTTAAAACCCGTGAGCAGTCTTCTTGGTTGGTTAATCATTGGTTTAATGAGCAGCATCCGCATGACACAACTGCTTTGGGAGATGGAATGATATTAGTTTGTTTTGGCCGCTTGCCAGGCTACATGGCATTGATCGATAATGAGGGTGAAGTACGTTGGGTTTGGCAGGTGGATGATATTGGGGTACGTGCAGCTTCTATTACGCCGAGAGGTACTTTTCTGGCTATGTTACGACCGTTTGTCAAAGACTTTATTGATGATTATACAATGACTCCCGAACAAGTGCAGAAGGATGAACATAAGAAACCGATGCGCCGGGGATCAATTGGATTTGCCGGAGGGACTGCTTTGGCAGAGGTTTCGTTAACCGGTGAAACCATGTGGCGTGTTGATCTTAATAAAATGCGCGAAGAAAAAGATTATCAAGTAATTCATCATGATATATTAATGGATGAAAATCATCATATCCATACTTTATACCGTCCTAAAAAAGTGGCAGAAATACCTGTGAATGGAAAAATGGTGACAGATACGCTAGGTGGAGACGGAATCATGGTCATAGACACCCTCGGCAACGTTTTGGAAACTTGGTCGGCATGGGATGTCTGGAATGTTGCTAATGATCCTTATATTGATGAATACCGGTACGATCGTTTTCATATGAATGGCTTATGTTTTGATGAGGATGGAAATTATCTGTTATCCAATCCGATTGAAGATCAGATCTGGAAGATCGACCGCCAAAGTGGCGAATTACTTTGGAAATTCGGTCGGAACGGAGACTTTGAAATGGATACTACCGCATATTTCTCTTTCCAGCATTCTCCATATATAACCGAACATGGAGACTTGATGCTTTTTGATAACGGTTTATATAACAAACGTTCTGGAGCAAAATCCTTTAAATTGGATGAAAAGAACATGACAGCAGAAACGGTTATAAATGCCGTTTTACCTCCTGACAAATATACTTCCCGCATGGGAAATGCTTATTTGTTGCCGAATGGGAATTTGCTACAGACCAGTTCGAAGACTGGTTCGATCATGGTAACCGACAAAGAAGGTAAGGTCCTTTGGGAAAGTGTCATGTATTATGCACCTTATCGAGCGATATACGTACCAATGGAAACCTGGGATAAATATTTTAAAGAAATTAAGTAAAATGGGGCAGGCTTCACTTCTCTATATATTTCTTACGTTCCTTAAATTAGGAGCTACGGCATTTGGTGGATATATGTCGCTTATTGCTATTGTCCAAAAGCAGTTGGTAGAAGTGGACAAAAAGCTGAAAGAAGAAGATTTGCTGGATGGTATTTCATTGACGTCTGTGTTACCGGGGCCTTTTGCGGTGAATACAATCACTTATATCGGGTACCGCCTGAGGGGAATTTCTGGGGCAGTCGTTGCTTTTATCGGGATTATTATTCCTTCTTTTTTGTTGGTTGTATTTCTTTCATGGCTGTATTTTTCCTATGGCAATATTCCGGCAGTTAAAAATATATTCAGCGGAATAACTCCTGCCATCACAGCCCTGATCGCTACGGTAGCGATCGGGATGATGCGGAAAACCGTGAAAGTTCCTGCGCAATGGAGTATTTGTTTGTTGGCTGCTTTATTATTGATTTTTATCGGAGGTTTTGTGGTTACGTTCTTATTGCTTATAGGTAGTGGACTAGCTGGCGTTGTTCTGTTTCGTCAGCTTGCTGAGACAGATGTGATACCTGCCGGTAAGGATCTTATAGGCAGAAAACAATGGATCGTATCTGGTATAATGTTATTATTGTTGCTTTGCACGTTGTTATGGAGCGGGCAGAATCTGGATGTTCCGCAAAATGTTCAGATTTTATCTACTTTTTCTGGAATAAGCCTTACTTTGTTTGGTGGAGGTTATGTCGTTATTCCGGCATTACATGAATTGTTCGTGGAGAATCTGCAGTGGCTTACTTCGGCAGAGTTTGCGGATGGGATTGCTATCGGGCAGATCACTCCCGGACCTATTTTTATTACGGCGGCTTTTATCGGTTATAAAGTGGCTGGGGTGTCGGGTGCTTTGCTGGCTACCATTGCCATGTTTACTCCTCCGGCTATCTTGACGGTTTTGTTATCCCGCTTTGTAGATGCATTAAATCATTCTTCTGTAGTGAAAGCAGCGATGAAAGGCATTCGGGCGGCTGTTGTCGGAATGATAGTTGCATCGACAATATCAATCGGGCAGACCATTACGCTGTCGGTGGCTGCTGCTGTCATTTTTATTACTACATTCTTTATCTCATTTAAATACACAATTAGTCCGATCTATCTGATCCTTGGAGCAGGTGTGGCGGGTTTTATCTTATTCTAATTCTATGAATACAATACAAGGAATACAAATGATTGGAACGCAACGATCCGGTTCCAATTTGCTGCGTGTGATGCTGGATGGTATAGAACAGATTGTCGCTCCGCATCCGCCGCATATTCTTCAGCGTTTTCTACCTTTATTACCCAAATATGGTGATCTGGCGGATCGATCGAATTTCTATCGACTGGCAGCGGACGTTTGCCAACTGGTCACAGTAAATCCTGTGCCTTGGGAGGGGATAAGCATTCGAACCGACGAAATACTGGCCGCCTGCAAACAACAGACAATATATGAACTGTTCCGTGTGATCTATGAAACGGCCGCCCGTCAAAGCGGAACTTCTTTTTGGCTTTGTAAGAGCATGAAGAATATGTTTTATGCTGAAGGGATCGAATCTACGGGGATTCAACCTTATTACATCTATCTTTATCGGGACGGACGTGATGTTGCTCTCTCTTTTAAAAAGGCGATTGTAGGAGAAAAACATATTTATGCGCTGGCTCAGAACTGGAGGAAGGATCAGGAAGCAGCACTTCGCTTAAAAGAGAAAACTGCAGAAGATCATTTCTTTATGCTGAATTACGAAACGCTGATTGCCAACCCAGAAGAAATGGTACGTAGCCTTTGTGAATTTTTGCATGTTCCATATTCCGATCGGGTAATGGAATACTATAAGAGCCGGGAGTCTAAAAATACAGCCGTAGCTGGTAAGATGTGGTCGAATGTAACCATACCGATCCTAAAAAATAATACGAATAAGTTTCTACATGAACTATCTTCGGAAGATATTGCTATCTTTGAATCCGTAGCAGGAGACCTTTTGCTGCAATTAGGGTATTCTTTATGTACTCCCCCAGATCTATTGAGAGATAGCTTTTCTGACAGGGAGATAGTTCTTTTTAATGAAGAAAATATTCGCCTAAAGAATGCTTTCATTCAGCAGGCTGATCCGGCTGATTTGGAGAAAAGGCGTCCGCAGGATGAATTGATCAATCGAATTAAACAATATTAATCGTTAAATACTAATGCGTATGAAGCAAATGCTATTTACTCTATTTTGTTTGTTTACTTTTAGTAACTTACACGCTCAGACCGTGCCTTCCGGCGAATTGTATGGATTGGGAAACTGGGATGCCGACTCGCTGGGTAATCACCGGGTGGTTGTCTCCGTAGAGAGACCGGCGGATGCGGTACTGGCTACTATCGAATGGCGCCGCCGTGACCTGAATCCGGAAGATAAGAATCTGATCGTAGTGGATGCGACGACCGGAAAACGGATTACCAATGTATGCCGTTTCGCTGTGAACCGGGAGAGAGGGGAAGTGGCTTTCCAGCCGCAGACTGTTCCGGGAGAGTATTACATTTATTACCTGAAAAATGTGATGAGCGGCAGCCGTTATTATCCGACTGTCAATTATCCTCCTTTCGAGAATACCGCTTCGGCCGACTGGATAAAGAAAAATAAATTGTCGGGCAAGAAAGCTCCTTCGCTTCCGGCTGCCAGGATCGTGCAGTTCCAGGCGATCGACCAGTTGAATAGTTTTTATCCGATGGAGGTGATCGCGACGGCCGACGAGACTGCCCGGTTGTTGAAAAAACGTCCTTCCGAGAACTATATTTTGTTTACCGAGGACCGGAAATATCCGATTCGCATGACGACCGATATCCCTTATAAGTGGATTGCCGATGACCGGCACGATACCTTTACGGGAGAGGCCGATAAAGGCGAATATTATGTCTTCCAGTTGGGCGTATGGGCGGCCCGTACGGATGTGGAGAATCTGCATGTGGACTTTTCGGCTCTGTCTAATGCAGTGACCGGCGAGCAGATACCCGCCTCTTCGTTTACCTGTTTCAATACGGAAGGGACGGATGTGACGGGAACCGTATTTAAGAAGAACTGTTCCGTCGAACAGGGTAAGGTACAGGCTTTATGGATCGGTACACAACTGCCGGATCATCTTTCTTCGGGAACTTATCAGGGGACGGTGACGGTCTCTGCTGCCAATGCGGAAAGTAAAACGGTGCAGGTCTCTTTGCATGTATCTGAAAATGTAATAGCGAATCACGGTGATAATGAACCCTGGCGCCATTCCCGTCTGCGGTGGCTCAATTCGCAGATAGGTTTTGATGACGAGGTGATCGCTCCTTATACACCGCTGGTGATGAAAGATAAGACAATCGGTTGCCTGGGGCGTGAGGTTACGCTTTCGTCTTTGGGATTGCCTGCCGGCATTACCAGTTATTTTAAGGAAACGATGACGGGAATCGGAACCGACGGACGGTCTGTCTTATCGGCTCCGATGGAACTGGCAGCGGATGGCGGTACCTGGGAGAATCTGAACTTTGAGATCACAAAGCGCAAACAGGGAGCTATCGCTTGGAAGGCTTTGAACCAGAACAGCCGTTTCCTGATGGACCTGGAAGGAGAGATGGAATCGGATGGGAATATCGAATATAAAGTGACGCTGGTTGCCCGCGAAGATGCTTCCGTGGAAGATATAGGACTGCGTACGCATCTGGCACCCGGCATAGGACGTTATATGATGGGACTGGGAGAGAAAGGCGGTTATTGCCCGAAAGACCTCCGCTGGAAATGGAACGTGGAGAAAAACCAGGATGGCCCCTGGGTGGGCGATGTCAATGCCGGCCTCCAGATTCGTTTCTATGATAATACGTACGAACGACCACTGAATACGAATTTCTATCACCAGAAGCCGCTGCATATGCCCGTTTCCTGGTGCAATAACGGGAACGGCGGCATCGATATCAACAATGCTGCCGACGGCACACGAATCAATGCCTATTCCGGGAAGCGGGAGGTGAAGAAGGGAGACAGACTGTATTATTATTTTAATATCGCCATCACCCCGTTCCGTCCGATCGATACCGATAAGCAATGGCGCGAGCGTTATTATCATAGTTATGACTTTATCGACAAGGTGGAGAAGCTGGGCGCCAACGTGCTCAATATCCATCACGCGACAGGTATTAACCCGTTTATCAACTATCCGTTCCTGCGGACGAAGGAGATGAAGGCATATATCGACGGAGCGCATGCGCGGGATATGAAGGTGAAGATTTATAATACGGTTCGTGAACTGTCTAACAGTTGTGTGGAGATGTTCGCTTTGCGGAGCCTGGGGAATGAGATTTTCTCGGAAGGTCCCGGCGGCGGTTTCTCCTGGTTGCAGGAACATTTGGATCAGAACTACATCGACGCTTGGTTTGTGCCTCACCTGAAAGATGCGGCAATCGTAA
Source organism: Parabacteroides sp. AM58-2XD (assembly GCF_003463685.1). Taxonomy (NCBI): domain Bacteria; kingdom Pseudomonadati; phylum Bacteroidota; class Bacteroidia; order Bacteroidales; family Tannerellaceae; genus Parabacteroides; species Parabacteroides sp. AM58-2XD. The sequence goes on along the minus strand of NZ_QSDP01000133.1, from coordinate 4,392 downwards.
ACAGCGGTGTTTCCCGTTGGCATAATTATTATCTGGAAGGTCTCGACTGGCTGGTAAAGAACGTGGGTATCGATGGCCTGTATATCGATGACCTGGCATTCGACCGCATGACGATGAAGCGCATCCGAAAGATCATGAACCGTACGAATCCGGGCGCGATGATCGACCTGCATTCGGCAAACCAGTATAATGAGCGCGACGGCTTTGCCAACAGTGCGAACCTTTATCTCGAACATTTCCCGTATCTTGACCGCCTGTGGTTCGGCGAGTATTTCAATTATGATTTTCCTCCTGAGTTCTGGTTGATCGAGGTTTCAGGTATTCCTTACGGACTGATGGGGGAAATGCTGGAAGGTGGCGGCAACCCGTGGCGGGGAATGTTGTATGGCATGACCGGCCGCAGCCCTCGTGTAGATAATGGTCCGTTGTGGAAGTTATGGGATTCGTTCGGTATGCAGCACAGCGAAATGATCGGCTACTGGGTGAAAGATAATCCGGTAAAGACAAACAGCGAAAAGACATTGGCGACTATCTACCGCCATACAGGAGAAAAAACATTGATCTCGCTGGCAACCTGGGAAGATACGGATGCTAAAGTGACTCTTTCCGTGGATTGGGCAGCGCTTGGCCTGGATCCGTCGAAAGTAACGTTGTATGCACCGGAAATAGAGAATTTCCAACAGGAGGGTAACTGGAAGCCCGGCGATGAGATCGTTGTTCCAAAAGGTAAGGGTTTGTTAATTATTGCAAAATAATATCTTCCGATATAGTATAATTTACTGGAAATGTACTCCTTAATCGTATATAAGGAGGATTAAACTCCTTATATACATTATTGTCCATATAAATGAATTACCATGAAAAAGATTCTCATTCTTCTTTGTGCAACTTCTTTGTTGCAACCTTTGTTTGCACAGCAAGCGACTGTAACCGAGACAGTAGAGACGGTTAAAACCTATCCGTTCTCTGATCCTGATCCGGTGGCTGATCCTTCCGATCTGTTCTATCCTTATTTCCGTTTTGACGGTTTTTCTGCTAAAGGAACCAACCAGCAATGGAAAGTAGTCTCTCTTGAAAATGATTATATCAAACTGACTCTTTTTCCCGAGATAGGTGGAAAAATATGGGGAGCCGTGGATAAAACGACCGGTAAGGAGTTTATCTACAATAACCATGTCGTGAAGTTTCGTGATATAGCCATGCGCGGTCCCTGGACATCGGGTGGTATCGAGTTCAACTTCGGTATTATTGGTCATGCACCGACTTCCAGTACGCCGGTCGACTATGTGACCCGGCAGAAACCGGACGGAAGTGTGAGTTGTTATGTCTCTTCTTATGAACTGGTTACCCGGACACTGTGGACCGTGGAGGTGAATCTGCCGAAAGATAAGGCTTACTTTACGACAACAACGACCTGGTATAACAGTTCATCCATTGATCAACCTTACTATCAGTGGATGAATGCCGGCTATCCGGCAGTCGGAAATGCCGAGTTCTGTTATCCTGGGACCAATTATATCGGACACGGAGGCGAGCTCCATTCTTTTCCTTTGGATGAACAGGGGCGCGACATCTCCTGGTATGAAAAGAATGATTTCGGTAATTCCAAATCTTATCATATCGTAGGGAAATATAACGATTTCTACGGCGCTTACTGGCATGACAACGATTTTGGTTCCATCCATCATGCCGATTATGACGAGAAACTGGGTATGAAGATTTTCCTTTGGGGGCTTTCCCGAGAGGGAGGTATTTGGGAAGACTTACTGACGGATACCGACGGCCAGTATATCGAACTGCAATCGGGTCGCATGTATAATCAGCCGGCTTCCAACAGTGCGTTTACCCCTTATAAACATACGGCATTCGGTCCGCAGGCGACCGATCAATGGACGGAATACTGGTTTCCGGTAAAAGAAATAAAAGGAGTCTCAAAGGCGAGTCGTATCGGAGCGCTTAACGTGTTGAGGGAAGATGGTTTTCTGAAGTTGTATTTCTCTCCTTTGCAGAAATTATCTACAACCATAAAGCTCTATGAAGGAGAAAAGGAAGTGAACTCTATCCCATTGAACTGCGGTGTATTGGAAACGTGGAAAGATTCTATCCCATTGAATAAGGCTGTTACCGCTGGTAAACTGAAAGTCGTGGTAGGCGAAGACTTATTGGTGTATTCGGAGGTACTTTCGGATAACATCACCAGTCGCCCGAAACAATTGCCTGCCGATTTCGACTGGAACTCGGTATATGGTCTTTATACGCAGGGAGAGCAATGGATGAATCAGAAAGTGCTCGACAAGGCAGAGAAGTTCTTGCTGGCTTCCCTCGAAAAAGATTCTTATTTCGTACCTGCACTGACTGATCTTGCTTCCCTCTATTACCGCCAAGGACGTTATGCCGATGCGCTTGCCCGTTGCAAGACGGCATTAAGCATTAACACGTACGATGGGGATGTCAACTATCTGTATGGGTTGTGTAACCAGGCTTTGGGTAATCGTACGGATGCCAAAGACGGTTTTTCGATAGCTTCCTATTCTCCGGGAGTACGTAGTGCCGCTTACGAGAAACTGGCTGAGATGTTCCTGCTTGACAAGAACTGGGCAAAAGCTGAACATTATGCCTTGCGAAGTAAAGAGTTCAACCAAATGAATTTGAGCGCCGATCATGTTTTAATGGTGGTTTATCGTAAGACGAACCAACTGGAGAAAGCCAAAGCGCTTATCGAACCGCTGCTGGAGGAGCTTCCGTTGTATCATGCAGCACGTTTTGAACAACTCTATCAGGGCGACGGCTCCGGGCATCCGATAGATGATTTTCAGTCATTGATACGCAACGAACTTCCTTTTGAAACTTATATGGAGCTGGCTGAATGGTACGAATCGGTCGGTTGTACGGAAGAGGCTTTGTCTCTCTTGTCCTGTGCCGGCAACTATCCGGTTGCCCTCTACAAACAGGCTTACCTGTTGCACCGGACAGGCAATGACGATGAAAGCCTCCGCCTGCTGGAACGTGCTAATGAAGTTTCTCCGGAGATGGTCTTCCCTTTCCGGCCCAGCTCTTTGAAAGCGTTGGAATGGGCCGCAACCGTGCGTCCCGACTGGAAGATCAGTTATTATAAAGGCTTGATCTACTGGGCAAATCAAAACAGGGAGAAAGCATTGTCTTTGTTCAATGATTGCGGGGAGACCGGTTATGCCCCCTTCTATCTGAGCCGTGCTTCTTTGAAGAGTGGTGAAGAGCGGTTGGTAGACTTGCTGAAAGCGGAGCAGGTCGGAATGTCATGGCGTACGGGGTTTGCATTGATAAATCATTATACTGCGAACAACCAATGGCAGCAGGCTGTTGAGACCGGAAAGAAGTACATAAAGAAATATCCGTCTAATTATTATATCGGCCTGAAATATGCAAAGGCTTTATGTGAAACAGGCCAGTACCAGCCTTGCATTTCCTTACTGAACAAGATGCAGGTCCTTCCGAATGAAGGCTCGTATGCCGGACGTGCCGTTTATCGTGCCGCTAACCTGTACCAGGCAATGGAACAGCTGAGCCGGAAAAACTACAGGCAGGTCATGCGAAATGTGGAAGCCTCAAAGGAATGGCCCGAAAACTTGGGAGTAGGTAAACCTTATGACGATATGATCGATAGCCGTCTGGAAGATTATCTGGAAGCAAAAGCCTTGATGGGGCAGGGGGATAATCAAAAAGCAGCGACACTCTTGTCGTCTGTGGCCGGTTATAAAACGTCACGTTCCCGGTTTGGTTCCGGCAATCTCCTGACTGCACTGGCCTTGCGTGAGCTGGGAAAAGAAGTGGAAGCGGACCGTATGGTTGCCTCCTGGGAAACGGATTTCCCTGAAAACCGGATTACCCAGTGGTGTGCAGCCGTTTACCGCGGCGAGATGGAAAAAGCCTCCGGAATGCTCAAGTCCCGCAATGAACAAGCGGATACGACCCCGTGGGAAACTTCTTTCCGCGATTCCAATTTCGATCTGATCGTCCGCCTGTTTTCTACGGCAGACTAATGAATATAAAAGCCATTCACCTTCTTTGCAACTACAGCTATGCCGGAATGCGAGGTGTTGGGATATTATACATACGACGTGACCGACCTGTTGACCGATGGGGATAATTGCATTGTGCCCGTTTGAATCCGGCTTGGTACATAGTCTGTGTAAGCATACCTATGTCTATTGTATGGGTATCAATATAGTAGGTATCCCATCTAACGATACCGGCAGGCTATCTTTATTTGTGTGTAAATATATGTTATTTATTGTCCTTTATAAAAGTCTTTTATTGTCTATAAACTTAAGTGTATAGGGCGTTTTGTACAAAAAGAACCATTCTGTCATTTTTATAACATTTAAAGTCATTTTTCTAAACAATATTTATTTT
>NZ_QSDP01000132.1:0-15858 GCF_003463685.1 Parabacteroides sp. AM58-2XD | reverse complement strand
AAAAAGAGAAATATGTAAAAAAGGCTTTAGAAGACTCCTGTTCATAAAGATTTGAGTGAAAAGAGTGTTTAAATTCTTATTTTTTTTAATATAAGAAACCCGCGTTAGCGTATTTTTATATATTTGGCAAAAAAATGAAAGAGTTCTTATCGGACTAAATCAGTTGCTTAAGAAAGGTTATAACGAGTTCCTAGCCTAATATTCAAATAACAGATTGAAATAAAGTACGTTTTACACAAATAGAATATTTGCCTACTTAACCTTAAAATACGTTTATTGATCTATTTTGCATAAAACAGGACATTCCTAATTAAGACGAACCATCCTTCTCCTAAAATTCAAGACACTAACATCTTTCGTACAAACAAAACCATTCATTGTATACATTATAAATGAGCATCAGAAACTATCAAACACAGAATATTTTCTTTATAGTACTCTATATTTTGCCCAGCTATACTTACTTTTTTCACGCAAACAACTAATACATCCTCTTCAGCCCCCCATTTTATACCCTTTTACACCTGGGTTTGAACGATGCTAAGACCCGAGTCTCAACACACTTTACACCCGAATTTCTAAAAAGGGAACTGGCTACTCTATTGATAATAAGCCTATAGCCAGGCTCTTTTGTCTGACTGTTTTGTGGTAGTATGATAATAAAAAAGAACTATCACACTAACTATCACAGCCTGCATATATTGAAATTCAATATATATAAACCATGAATGATAGTATGACAGTTCTATTAAATAATGTGGAAGTAAAAAGTTCTTTTTATTTTTCTACCACCAGCCATGTATTTCCGCGGGAGGAATAGTCACCTTTATATCTACCGTATAGTCTCTGTTCAGCTTATAGGTAACCGTAGCGTTCTCTTTCTCCCTGATCTTCGCTACATCGGAGATACCGGTGTAATAAAGCGGAAGCCGGATCATACGAGTAATAGCCTTGTCGGTCGGGTTAAACAACAGGGCAAAGCCTTTCTCCTTGCCGTCCGGATCGACATGCATGAAACCGTCCCAGTCGCGTCCGTCGGCACGGCGCAGATGGATCAGTTCGCTGTTCAGGATAGTCCGGTATTTCTTGTACCAGTCGATCACCTCTACTACGGCCGCTTTCGTTTCCGGTGTATCATACAGACGCGGACCACGGTAACAAGCCTGTACTCCTGCACCGTAATTCTGGATCATGTGCGCTTTATAATCAGGGATATGATCTTTCAAAGGTTCGAGCGTAGCGGCAGCCCCACCGCCATGATATTGGGTAAGCGGAACGAATGTCCAGCACATACCCGGCAGGCGTTCCCACAAGCCATCGTACATCACCTGGCGTCCCAGCACCAACTGCCGTTCGCGGGGAAGCGACCAGTTTACTTCACGGTAACCAATACCGACTTTCGTACCACCATTCAACATATAACCGAAATCGGGTATATTGGTATAAATGCCATTCTCACACATCCATTGATACAGGTTCACAATCTGCTGGCGTTGTTTCCACTGGGAGTCTTTCAAACCCTTATGATGGGCATGGCTGGTCGAAGCACAGACATTGCCCGGATACGAACCGTCGTTCTCAAAGACTGTCATTCCTGTCTTCTCGTAGAAAGAACGTATCTTGCGGAAATAATCGTATCCCCATTCACTGGAGAGGCAGGGAGAACTGCCGAAGATCATACCGCCGCGCTTTCCTGTTTCGGGATTGATCACGTCGACCTCATCGCTAATCCAACGGCTGGACAACAGGGAATAACCGCCCAGTTCGATGCCTTTGGAGTTGGCATATTCGGTGAACTCCTTGAATTTAGCTATATTCGCTTCACTCTCATCCTCCATATTCAGTCCCGAACCGAAGCTGAGGATCACCATCTCATAACCGGTTTCAGCACACTGATCGATAGCCGTCTTCACCACCTTCGGATCGGAAGATACACAATGCAGGAAGATCGGGTTTTCAGTCGTCCACGGGGCGATCTTACGGTACATCCGCTTCAGGAAAAGCCCTTTCCGGTCACGGTCATCGCTGTCGAAAGGCATCAGCCAGGTACGGAAGCTATTGAATTTAGCACCGTCGGGGATATCTTCGTCCGGCCCCATCGGCAGTTTTACCTCCAGCAGGCAAGGGGTAAGCAGCGGATAATTACACTGTGAAGTATAGCGGGGGTCGGTATTCCAGAATTCCGTGCGGTCGGCCTCCCGTTCGGTAAAGCCGAGAAACGCCCAGTCGCTCTCGACATGAATATTCGGTTTCAGGAACTGCTCCGGCCTTTTGGCTTCCACCGGTGATTCCGGTTCTGCCATCGCCAGTTGCTCCAGGGTAAATTCATCCAGTGTGATTCCCATACCACTCTTATTCTCGATCTCCATCCATTTACTGATACAGGGAATACCATCATAGAGGGCATAATTCAGTTTCACCTTCACACCTTTCAGGTAATCCGGTCCTTCCAGATAGAAAGAAAGTACCTTCCCTGTCGTTTCGCCCGGCTTCACCAGCGACCAGCGTTTGTTCGCCCAGTCGATACGGGGAGCCAGTTCAGTAATATTGAACCCGGTCACACGAAACGAATTCGGAAGGATCGTCAGGCTGTCGACCCATTTATATTGTGTATAGCCATACTCAAACTGCCCGTCGAGGCCGCCAAGCGTATACACTTTATCATCGATTTTCAGAACACCTTCGTTACTGACGGCACGCAGCATACTTTCCCCTGTCATCTGGTTAACCAGGTCGACGGTCGCCAGGTTCGGATAGATACGGAAGATACGGCTTACCAGCCATTGGAAAGGACAATATCTTTGCCGTTATGCGTCTGATACACGCCGGCCTTCACCCCTTTGGCATCGAGCAACCAGTCCGACTCCGGACGCGCCACCGGCAAATCGATGGCAGGCAGAGCAGCGACCTTACTGCGCAACGCCCTTTCCACCTCAGCAGGCATTGTCTCGATAGTCCCTTTATAATCGGCATTCACCAGCGAAGGCTTAATCTCGTTATAAGAAAAAACAGGCTCGATCCAATCGGCATGGTCACCGCTTACGCCGTCGCCTCCATCTTCAACGACCAGTTCCAGTACATCGACCCCTGAAACATCGAGCGACACCTCACGAGCTTTCTCGCCTCCACGGACCATGCCGCTGTTATACAACTCCTTTCCGTCACCCACCAGGCGAAAGACAACGCTTCCCTTATCAAAGGAACCATCACCGGCACCTACTCCGACAAACTGCTTCTTTCCTCCGGTACCGTCGGTCCGATAAAACAACATCGTTCCGTCCGTCATCGGTATCTTACTGAAATCTTCTTTTTTATAATCCAGCGAACGGTCGTTCACACCCACCTTGCAGGTAAACAGCCCTGTATTCTTCCGCAGGCTCAGTTTGATCTTGCTGTTTGCCTGTACGCCTACCCCTTGTCCGAAATGCTCACCGCCCACCGTCAGTTTCTCACCGGTAACAGCTGCATTCTTCATCGGCGAACCATACTGCTGGTAGGCCAGGGATAAATCCATATCCGGCAGGGATATTTTATTCTGGGCACTGATAGCCCAGCTTGAAAAGAAAAATCCTCCCATAAGGAGAAATAAAGAGATCGTCTTTTTCATGTTAGTCAGAAGTTAGAATATATAAGTCCCCAAAGATACTTAAAATATCTCCGGAGACTGCATTAGTAATATACAACATCAAATCATCGCCTATTTTCCCCAGGCCTTATTCGGGGTATCCCCCATCCATAACTCCAACAAGCCTCCGTCCGAAAAGACTGCATGAGGTATCCAGAAAGAGTTGTACTCTTTTCCGTTAAGCCGTGCACGTTGGATATAACAATTGGCTGCCGAATTATTGTAAGTCTTTATTTTAAAGGTTTTCCCCTTATAATAATCAGTATCCAGCGAAATAGTCACCTCGTCGAACACCGGACTTGTTATATCGTATTGCGGATCACGGGAAGAACCGCCGTCCAAGGCAAACAACCCGATCGCCATCAATGAGCTCACGCCGCCCATCTGCCCCTGGTCCTCATCATGTCCGCCATATCCCCTGTCGGGAGTAACCGCCCCGTAAGCCTGTTCCTTCACACGGCGCACCCAGTATTGAGTCAGCCAGGGTTTCCCGGCATGCGAAAAGACATGTGCATTCGAACAACCCGGCTGGTTCGCATAACTGACATAACCACTGCCGTATCCATAGACAAAATCTGTTGACTCCGACTGCTTGAAAGCAAAATCCAACTTACTGCAAAGACTGTCATTTCCTCCCATCAACCTTGCCAACACAGGGATATCGTGCGAAAGTCCGAACGTCGCCTGCCAAGCGTTGGCCTCTACATATCCGTTACCGCTCAAAGGGTCGGTATGCAACCATTCACCGTTTGCCCTCTTCGGCAAGATCAGTCCCAGTTCTTTATTAAAAGAAGCAGGCCAGCCTGTAGCCCGTTTATGGAAATAGTTATAATCGCTTTTCTTTCCCATTTTAGCAGCCATTTCAGCCAAAGCCCAATCTTCAAACGCCCACTGGATGGTCAGACCGGCATTACCGGGACAATATCCGTTACGAACATAAAAATCTAACTCCTTATCCATTCCCAATGCCAGCATTCCTCCTTTGGAATGATTCCGTTTCATCGCCTTGAACGCTTTTTGCTGATCCCACTTCCTGGTCAGCCCTTTTTGGAAAGCACTCGTGATAAGAGAGGTAGCAGGACATCCGGACATGATATATGAATATCCACCGGCGCAAGGCCCGCGGGGAAGCAGATTCCCATTCACATCGTATTCCAGCAAAGAAGCCGCAAAATCATCCAATACCGAAGGATAAGCCAATCCCCAAAGCGTATTCAGGTTCCATTGTGTCAACCAAAACGCATCAGAGTTATACATGTGATGTTTCACCTTCCCTTCCCGGTCCTTAGCCAGTTGCCTTACATGGAAACGGATATTTTTCGTTTTAGAACCTTCCCGGGTACCATCCGTATAATCCGGATATTCACCGTTATAATCATCCAGTTTATGCCTTCCCAGTAAAGAATGCCACAAATCGGTATAGAACTTCATTTGTTGGTCATGGCTTCCTCCTTTCACATCGATTCGTCCCAACCATTCATTCCATTCCTGCTGTGACTCCTGCCGTACCCGATTAAAATCCCAGTGGCTGCAATCCTGCTCCAGATTCTCCCAGGCATTGTCCGTACTGACATAGGAGATAGCCACCTTCATCTGTACCTGTTCGCCCGGTTGTACCTGATAATTCGCTTTCACACCCGAAGTGGGAGCATCATGGTAACTCATTCCCTGGTTTCTCGGAGTACTCTCTCCGGCACCCTGCAACTCGCTGATATCTTTGAACTGCTCCGATCCGACCCAGCCGTCCAGCGACCTGAAAGGAGTATCGAATGTAACGGCAAAATAAATCCTGACCACATCGGGACCGCCCCACAAGCGTCCGGTCGTATCGAAATAGCCTTCCACACCTTCATTTCCCTTTTTATAAACATGGGCATTGACCATTGTCGAAGTGCCGACATAACCTCCCAAGTTCAGCAAGATATCAGCCGGATTTTCCTCCGTATACGTAAACCGGTAGAAGCTGACGCGATCGGTAGCTGTCTGCTCCACCCACATTTTATAAGTATCCAGAAACAACCTGTGATAACCCGGTTGTACAATCTCTCCCTGATGCAGGAAAGAAGATTTCCAGGACTGTTCTCCTCCCGTCGGGTCCACCTCGCCCGTCACCGGCATCACCGTCAACCCGGACAGCATCCAGCAATGGATCTGCGGGAACCCCAGCACTTCCGTCGAATTATAATTATACCCGCCTCCATACTGATTCTTGTTTCTTGTCAGAGGCGCCGCCCCTATCATCCCATAAGGTTGGTTCCCTGTGATAAAGAAAAAATACCGTCCGCGGGCAGTCTCGATATAAGGATTTACCCAGGATACATGATCCGTATAATCATCGGGAGAAGGAAACACCTCGATCTCCGAAAGCCCCACCTGCGTACCGGCGGCATCGGTCACCTCGAACCGTATCCACTCGACCTTCCGCGACTCAAACTCAATCTCTTTGGGAGTCCCGTCATTAGCCATTCCCCAGACATTGATCTTACTGCCGTCACTGAAATGCAATACGCCTCCGGCTACATGTGCCTCCCTGGCCGGACGGTCATACAGAATAATTTTATTGATATTCACGGGGCGTTCCCAATCTAACTGTATCCAGGGATAATCGATCTGTCCCCAGAAAGTCTCCGTACTTTTAGATACCCATTCCCCTTTTCCCGGTACCCGTATCAGGCCATCGATCACCTTTGCCGCATCGTGACCGGCATCAATCGAAGAGGAAGCCGATACACGGGCTTGCGAGGCAATATTATAAGGCGTAGCCAACTAATAACCGGATAACTCCCCAGCAACACCAACAAAAAGGAGAATAAATTTATTATTTTCTTCATATGGAAGCACTTTATAATTCAATACAAATATAAGTCGTTATCATCTTAAAATCAACAAAATACACGTTTATTTTCGAAGAGAATTATTGTCCTATAAGGCTTGGGACACCCTGTGGGACAACAAACTAAACAATAAGCTTATTTCTCTATCTCTTATGAATAAGCCTATTAACTCATCCTTCAAAACAACTCCGATAACATCACTGGGACAACCGCAGGGACACTCTCTTAATATATAAAAATATATATATAATAAAACTGTTTTTTTAATTTGAAAAAAGCAACACTACTGTGCCAACCAACTTGACACTATAGTGCTACTTACCATAGCACTATAGTCATACAACCAATAGGACTATAGTTTGACCAAAAACCCCCATTTCATCGAGGATTTTTCTTATTTTATGACGAAATCCGTACCTGTTGACACCTGTATTTTTTTCACTTTATCCCCATAACGGACATTCACCTTTTGCGGTTTGTCGGCAGAAATCTTAGCAGAAACCAGTTTACTGTCTTCCCATTTCATATCGACCGTATAGCCACCCCGTGCACGCAATCCCCGTATCTCTCCCGTTTTCCAAAAGGGAGGTAACGCAGGAAGCAAATGAATTTCTCCATTATGGCTTTGCAACAACATTTCGGCAATACCTGCTGTACCTCCGAAATTACCGTCTATCTGGAAAGGAGGATGGATATTAAACAAATTGCTTTGGGTTGTTTTAGCCAGTAACATCTGTACATTGTTGCCAGCCTCTTCCCCATCTTGCAAACGGGCATAAAAATTAATCATCCAGGCACGGCTCCAACCGGTGTACGAACCTTGTCGGTTCGATTCATTCTCATTGTAGAAACGACGACGTTCAATGGTTTTACGGGCAGCTTCAAACAAATCCTTCTTGGTTGAGTTGATCGAAGTACCCGGATAAAGCCCAAAGAGATGAGAGATATGCCGGTGCCCCGGTTCGACCTCTTCATAATCTTCAATCCATTCCTGAATTGTCTGATAACGTTTGCTTATCCGTATAGGCGGTAATTTACGCAAGGTTTCAGACAACTTATTATTATTCTTAGAGTCTGCACCAACAATCTTACCGGCATCCAGGCAAGCATGAAGCAACTCGTATATAATCTCAACATCCATCGTTGCACCATATGTCAACATATACGTCTTACCATTCGGTAACTTATACCTGTTTTCCGGTGAATTGGAAGGAGCTGTCACCAGATACCCGTTTTTATCTTCCACCAAATAAGACATGATAAACTCGGCAGCTTCCATCATAGCTGGATACGCCTCGTTCTTCAAATACTCCTTATCGCCATTAAACAGGAAATGTTCCCATTGATGTAAGACCAACCAAGCACTCGCAATCGGGAAAGTACCCCATCCCACTCCATCGGCAATGGCTGTACGACCGAAAGGATCTGTCAGGTGATTCATCGTCCACCCTTTGGCATTGTAAGTTTTACTTGCTGTTACCCGACCTGGTACCCGGAGCGCATTGATGAAATTGGAAAAAGGCACTACCGTCTCCGACAAATTACAAACCTCTGCCGGCCAGTAGTTCATCTGGATATTGATATTCGTATGGAAGTCGGAACTCCAAGCCGCATACATATCTTCATTCCATAACCCTTGCAAATTAGCCGGAAGTACACCGGGAGCACGGGAAGAATTCATCAATAGATAACGCCCGTATTGGAAATAAAGCGTAATCAAAGAAAGATCGGTTTCTCCGTTTTTCACCCGTTCCAATCGACGGTCGGTGGGTAATATGGAAGACTCGCCCATATTGAACGTCACACGGTTGAACAGACTACTATGATCTGCCACATGCGCCTGCTTTACTTTCTCATACGAATCCTTACTCAGCCGGGCAAGAATTTGTTGGCACGTCTTCAACGGATCGATTTCCCTGTCGACATCCAACTTAGCAAAATTATAATCTGTAGCAGCTGTCAAATAAAAAACAACTTCGTCTGCCTTTTCTACATAAAACGCATTGTTCAACGCCATCAACTGCCCACCTTTATGAAACCCGGCAATCCGGCCAGCAAAACGCATGTGAGGACCGATCGCACCCATTTCCGCTTCCGGCAAATCTATAATCTGCCCCTTTATCTCCAACTCATTGGCCGATACCGGACAGGCTGTAGCATCCTGTTCCCTGTCATAATGTAACCGGAACGTCAGAGCGCCAGGCGTATCGGCCGACAAACGAATGACGACGACATCATTTTCAGCAGAGACGAACACTTCACGTTTATAAGTCACCTGATTTAACGTATAAGAGACAGAGGCAATGCCAGTCTCCAGATCCAGTTCCCGCCGGTAATCGGAAACAGCCGAATTAACGCTCCGGCCGGTCAATAAGTCTATATAAATATTTCCAAACGGCTGATAAGAACGAATACGCAAGGGATCGCTTTTCATGTATTTTTCCGATAACTCCACCGCCTTTCCGATCTCTCCATTTAGCAACAATTGTTGTATTTCAGGCTGTTTGTCGGCAGATGCCGCATTGGCATCGCTTTTGGCTCCGGCCCACAGACTTTCTTCATTCAACTGAATGGTTTCGCGTCGATAGTCACCGTACACCATCGCTCCCAAACGGCCGTTCCCCACCGGAAGAGCCTCGTTCCAATCTTTTGCCGGCTTGTCATACCATAACCGGCAATCCTGTTGTTGCGCCGATAGCGCGATCGAAACTATACAACAAAGTGTGATAAATAGATTCCGTTTCATAAATATAATATTTTAATACCTGCTAATACGAGCCACGAAGCCACCGCCCGACATCAATTCTTCTTTAAGCCGCTGGCCGGAACGTACTTTACTTTTCTTCACCACAAGCTGTTTCCGGTTGCCGGGGGCATCCGTAGCTATTTCCATCTGATATTTCCCTTTCGGCAAGAAATCCAGCTTCGCATCAAACGTACGGGCATCCTCTCCGTTAAGGACGGTCAGATACCAAACATCCCCTTTTCTGCGTGCCAAAGCAGCCAACCTGCCGATCTCGCTTTCCGGCAATACAACCGTTTCATCCCAAATCACCGGTACACTTTCTATAAACGAGCGTCCGGGGCAGGACAACATTTCATCCACATCTGCCGCAAAGATCAACATCGGGGAGGTAAACATATAAATGGATGATAACTGGCATCCAAAGGTGACGGAGGGAGAGCATTGCGTAGTGAAACTCATCGGCGTATAATCGGCAGCTCCTACCAACCAACGGGTAAAGGGCAATACCGTATTGTGATAAGGCCAAGCCGGTCCCGGAGCCCAGCTATCCTCTCCACCTACACATTCCAAACCTCTCACCGCCTCTTTCGCCAACAAGTTCGGATAGGTATAGGAGTCGCCGGTCGGTTTATTCACACCGTGGAAGATAACCATCAACTTCTCTTTGGCGGCATCTTTCAAAATATTCTCCATCAAATTCACCGTAAAGAGGTTTTCGGTATGGAAGAAGTCTATCTTCAACCCTTTCACCCCAACTTCCGCGCATTTCTTCATGAAATTGGTGCGTTCTTGCGGATCCACCAGACCAATGTCTGATTTATTTCCAGAACGGGGAGACGAAGAACGCCATACCCAAATATCCACATTCTTGGCTTTGGCATAATCCACCAACTCTTTCAGTATTTCCCATTTAGTCCGTCCGTTTACCTCTTTCTCTGTTTGTTGCCACAACTCCCAGCCATCGTCTACCACTACGGATTCAATACCCAGTTCAGCACATCCGTCTACAAACCGTTTTTGCGTAGCTACACTTAGTTTCTCACTACCCTGCACATACCACGTAAAGGTCGCCCTACCCGGTTTTATCCAATCTGTCTTTGCTCCATCCGGGAAAAGCGTTTTATTCGGCTGATCAGAAACCTGAGCAATGATCTGGTTATTTACCAAGCCATTCAAATCTTTTGACAACATAAGGATACGCCAGGGAGTTACAATTTCCTGACTTTCCGCTTTCGGGGAAACAATCCACGGGATATTACGCACTTCTTCATGCCAATATTTAGCAGGAGGAAGGCCAGTAACTATTCCCGTTTCCACATGTCCCTTATTTTCCACATAACCAAACTGTACCTTGTTCGGAGCTGTACCCAACAGTACTGCACCATGATAATTGAACAGATTTGCTTCCGTGATCGCCGCATAAATTCCATTCGGTAAATGAAAAGTCGCAGGCGGAGCCAACAACTCGCCTTCTATACGGTCAGTCTCCCGTTCCTGGTACTGTTGCAACCAGCCGTATTGAAATGGACCGCTGGCATACCAAACTTTAGTCTGTGACGGGAAAATAAACGATGTTTCCTCTCCATAAATACATACAGGTCCATCTGCCGGAACGCGGTAACGCAGGGCAATCCCGTCAGGAAATATCCGGGCATCCAGATAAAAACGACTTCCGTCGGCTTGTTGTAATTGGTAGACAAGCGTATTATTTTCCTTTTTTTCCTTGTTAAGCAACTGAACGTCTTTCCCCAGCAGACGGTGATCAACATTCAATCCTAAAGGAGCTTCCCGGATAACTGAATTTTCCTCATAAGAGACATCCAGTACCAATTGTTTATCGGTATTCGCCTCTATTTTCAACTTTACCGGGGTAGCAGCGGTAACAGCGTCTACCGCCTCCCCTTTTACAATCTGACTTATACTCAATAAGAACAGGGCTATGGCTAAAAACTTCGTTATACGATTATTCATCTTAAGTTATATTAGGTTTCAAAACATTGAAATGGTAAAAATAAGAAACAAATCCAATAGGTACTTTTATAAAATACGGGTATTATTTTGCAAAATCCGGGATTAAGGGAAGAAAACTATCCGCACGCCTTCAAAAAATCAGTCGATAAAAGTAAAGGATAAAACAGGACTATATCACACCGGTTATCGTGGTCTTTGATTGTCGCGGAGAAGCAACAGCTACGGGTCGGTTTACGACCGGCAGGTCCGCACCGGACGCAAACACCGGACTCGTTGCTATCACAAATGTGGCTCCTACAAACATTTTACCCAACAAAGGAGTAGATGCATTGAAAAAAGATATTGCATAACTTTATTTCATTTTGAAGAATAAAACAATAGCTATGCAATACCTCTTTATTCGTTCAGAGAAAGATTATTCGATCTCCGGACGGTCTTCTCCACCACCTTCTTCGGGTGTCGTCTCAGCTGCGCCGTTAAACTCCATCCAGAAGATGTTGTCGCTTACGAGCGTGCGGTTCATAGACTTGCTGCCGCTCTTCTTCGTGGCTTCGGGGATGAAACGAACACGTACGCCGGTGATCTGCGATGCATTCACTTTGTCGGCCGTTTCGGCTCCGTTACCGTTGGAGGTACAGGTGTAGTAGAAAGTACCCAGACCATCGATCTTCACGCTCCGTCCCTGAGCCATATAATCGGCCAAAACGCCTGCCAGATCCATCAGGACTGCATAGACGTCAGCTCGGCTCACGGTAGAAATCTGCGACAAACGGTCGGCCACCTCTTTCGTAGCTACGGGCTTACCCACGGTAACTGCTTGCGGGTGCCACTTGCCCCCCATCTTTTTAAGAACTTTTTTAAAGAATGCCATAATTGAACATTTTTAAAAGTCTTCCCCTGCTCTTTGTATATGCAACAATCCGAAAGCCGGCATGGTGACCTATAAGAAGTCATCCTGTCACCCATAGGCAACATTGCTGTCTTATGGGATTGTTTTCGATACCTCAAGCAGAGGGTTTAATCTCGTTACCGGAGTTCCCACGCCATCTCCGGCTTAGCGTGTCATGTTCAGATTAAAGGATAACCTTTCCTTGTATGTCATCAGAGTTACTTTTTGATAAAGACATCGTTCAATTGCCTCCAGGGATAATTTCCGTCATTCTTCTGAGGTCTACCGGGAGTACTTCGGCCTTCTTCCACATACTTCACCAATAAGGAACGCAGTTCGGCCACTTTGTCCGGATACTGCGCTTCAAGATTTTTCCGCTCGGACGGATCAGTCTTCATATTATATAACTGTACTGGCGCAACGTTGCCAATGCCGTCGAATCATTCGGCTTCGGTGCGCTCCAACCTCCCGAACTCGGAGACAGCAGTAGCTTCCAGTCTCCCCTGCGAATGGTGAACTGACCCGCAATTGAATGATGTATCGTAGCTTCCCGGATGGGAGACACATCTGAATCTGAAACGATTGCCGGCATCAAATTATAACTGTCTTCTCCTTCGGAATCCATCAGGGTATATCCGTTCAGAGCAGCAAAAGTCGCATAAAAATCAGTGAGGCAAACCGTTTGATCTACATGATGAGGTTTGGTACCTCCCGGCCATCGAAGAATACACGGTACGCGATGACCGCCATCAAACAAATCCGCCTTATGCCCACGATAAATCGAGTTCGGATAATGCCCCTGAGCAATCAGTTCTTCGATTCCGGCAGCCGGACTGCATCCATTGTCGGTTGTGAATACAACAATCGTATTTTCATCTTCCCCCGATTCTTTCACAGCCTGTAAAACACGTCCGACCATCGCATCGACCATCAATACAAAATCGCCATAATCACCCAAGCCGGATTTACCTTGAAACTCTTTTACCGGCAAGATAGGTGTATGCGGAGCCGGAAGTGGCAAATAAAGGAAATAAGGTTGGTCGGAAGAAGCTTTTTCTTTCACATAACGGCAAGCTCTGTCTATCAGGTTGGGTAATACCTCTTCATGGACAAAGTCTGCCCCCGTCGGTCCTTTTCGCCACCAACTGTATTTTCCTTTATTGACAGTTTCCCTATCAGGCAGCGAAGTCGGCATATCATTCTCGATATAAACATAGGGTGACATATCCAAAGAACCACAAAAACCATAATAATAATCAAATCCCCGGGTGCTAGGTCCGTTAGCTACCGGCTTGCTGAAATCAACACTATCTGCTCCAGCTTCAATATTATTCCAATCCCATCCCAAATGCCATTTGCCTATACCGGCTGTCGTATAACCTTGTTTATGTAACATAGAAGCCATTGTCTCCCTGCCCGGGGCAATCAGGCTTTCGAATAACCGTTCAAAACTCCCTGTTTCATCGTCGAACGCCAGTTGTAACGTCCTGTCAGAATACCATAGCGAGTAGGGGTACTTACCGATGAACTTGAATGGGCATCTGTGAAAACGACCCCTTCACGGGCCATTCTATCCAGATTTTCCGTCTTAATTTTAGATTTGGCATCTAAATAAGACACATCTCCGTATCCCATGTCGTCAGCTAGGATAAAAATGATGTTGGGCTGTTTATCTTTTGCCGACATGTTCAACACACCAGCTGCCAATAAGGGTAATAACATAAACTTTTTATTCATGATCAATACTGTTAGAGTTTTTTAATTCCTATTTAATATCTTCTCTAAATTATTTTAATGGGCTGCTTATATAAATATAATATGCCGGAAAAGTTCTATCTGCTTTATCTATCAGTTCCGCAGTCATATCATATTTACCTGCCGGAATTGTGACTGTAAAATTCACCTCGGTTGAATTGGCTGCTATCTTTTGTTTTTTACTTACATTCGCAAGATAAAGAAAGGCCTCTGTAAAATCCGATTTTGTACTGGCAGGTGTGTGTGTTTCTATTTCGATCCGAGAATTAGTCTTAGGAAATATGGAATTAATAGGCAGCCCGCTCTCACGGGGAAAACGGCAAAGACTAATATTATAAGTTCCTCCTTTAATGAACTCGATTTTCCATACACCTGATGCACGTCCTGCCGTAATAGCACTATTTTGATGCCATACAGAAAGACTTCCATTGAGCATATCGTGTGCTGAAATTCGAACCGGATTTTCTTTTTCTGTTCCAACCTTTATATATGCGTAACGTTCACTAACACCTTCTTCCATGATAGAACTCCACCAACCTTCATAGCCTAAAGATAGCCTTTCTGCTACTTCCGGATGTTCGTCTATTACATTCTGTTTTTGCGCCAAATCTGTTCTCATATCATACAGTTCTTTTCCGTTTACCAAACGCCAATTGTTATCCATGACTGTATAACTTTTATATTTCACCAAATTAAGCTCGCGTTGAGTATCCATATACAAAACGCGATTTGGCCAATTTTCGGCTTCACCATATAGCAAAGGCTTCAAACTGATACCATCCAACGCTTTTGGGGGATTGAAATCCAGATTTAACAAATCAACAAATGTAGGCAACAAATCGTAATGTGCCACTAAAGCCTCTACATCTTTACCTCCGGCAATACCTCCTTGTGGCCAACGAATATAAAAAGGAACACAATGTCCGCCTTCATATACACTGCCTTTTCCACCTTTCATTCCAGCATCATACACTCTGTTTCCTCCGGCCGTGCCATTATCCGTAGTAAATATAAGAATTGTATTTTCTCGCAATCCCAATTCCTCCAGTTTCCTTTCCAAACGAGCAAAGTTATCATCCACATTTGTTATCATACCATAAAAACGTTTTATATTTCCCGGTAGATTTGCGTTTTTATATTTCTCTAAATACTCTGCAGGGACATTTAATGGTCCATGAGGAGCGTTCGTGGCAATATAACAGAAAAAGGGCGTATCTTTATTGGCTTCTATAAATTCCAAAGCATTGTCAAAAAATACATCTGTACAATAACCTTTGTAATCTTCTGTCTTTCCATTATGCCAAAATGTATCATCAAAATAATCATTGTCCCAATAATCCGGTCCTTGGCCTATGCCACCTCCACCATGGCGTACCACTTCGTGAAATCCTCTATCCTCTGGACGGAAAGGATAATTGTCTCCCAAATGCCACTTTCCGAACATACCATTTACATATCCGTTTTGGGCCAATATTTGAGGTAAAAGTACTTCATCTTCATACAATAACGAACGTCCGTTGATTGTATGAAACATATTCAACCGATTCGTATGTCGTCCGGTCATGATTGAACTGCGGGTGGGAGCAGAGGTAGTGGAAACGTGGTAATTTGTAAACCGTAATGCCTGTTCATAAAAGGCATCGATATGCGGGGTGTGAATATAAGAGTTGCCTTCACAACCTAAGTCGTTTTTCCCCTGATCGTCCGTCATTACAAATATAATATTCGGACGAGTGTTTTCTTGTGCCTCTGTTCCTGTTTGGAAGAGCGAAAGTAAGGCTAAAGAAGTTATTATTCGATTGTGTTTCATAAATATTTTTTATTAATGAGTATGCAGAATTAATCCGCCTAAGTTTTTTATCCGGTTATTTGACTTTCTTTCTATAATTCGGATTTCCTTCCGGATATAAAGCATTTACCTCTTTTTAAATTAATGAGTATGCAGAATTAATCCGCCTAAGTTTTTTATCCGGTTATTTGACTTTCTTTCTATAATTCGGATTTCCTTCCGGATATAAAGCATTTACCTCTTTTTAAA
>NZ_QSDP01000131.1:0-16508 GCF_003463685.1 Parabacteroides sp. AM58-2XD | reverse complement strand
ACCTCAAAGGTATGATTTCAAATCGTCGCGCCTAAAAAGTAGTATCTAATAGACTATATTTCAATTATTTCAAAGAACTATTTATCCACTTTTACGGGACAGTAATGGTTGGATATATATATATGTATATCCTTGCCCGAGTCAAATTTACCTCTGGAAGCGATTGTTTCCAGGTCGTCCAATAGGCGGAGGAGTTCTTCCTGTAGTTTGGTTACTTCCTCTTCCGTGATTAAATGAATGCTGGCGAAATATTTTATATCGTTCACCAGGTAGTTAAACATCATACTGTCCCATATATAGTTTGTTGTCTGTATATATGTACTAGCTTCTACGAATGCCTTTTGGGCATGTTTGAGCTCTTCGGGTAAATTTAATTCTGAAAAATATTTTACACAATTTACTTTTTCATTCTGGTACATCCATTTAAATAACCGAAACTTAGACAAGCTATCGTATTTCAGATAATAAGTCTGTGGTATCATATTTGAGGCTGTGCTTAACTCCGAAGTCGGATCGTCGCGTAGAGACTCAAACAATTCAAGATAGTGGTCAAGGATTTTGTAATACGTTTTGATAGGATCTGAATAATGTAAAAGATTCAGGTCGAACATAGCGTTATTAGTATAGCTTATACCCACGATCTGGTCAAGTGAAACTCCCAGTTTCTTTGAAATGATGGAAGCCTCATTGAGGGTGAAGGGAACCTCGCCGCGTAATCTTCTGTATACGGCCTCTTTTCCTATGTAGAGAATATCCATCAGGGTATTCGCTAAATTAACCCCATCTGGTATTTTCTCTTTCATTACCTCGATCAGATTTGTATTTAATACATCTGTATTCATTTCCAATTCTCCCTTTTAAATAATATATATGTTCAATTATTAAACAATAAACAAAGTGTATTGTTTCGAAAAACGCAACAAATGTAATAAGCGTACTCGCAGGTTGCGTATTTTCGAAAATGCGGAGAGAGTAAATAGGTGAATGAGAAATAGGTATGACTGAAAATACCTTATATGCGAAATAAAACTCCCGTATTTGCTTAGTAAATTCGCGTATCTCAAAAGAGAGACGGCAATGATGGTTTGAACGGATAGTTATTGCAGTTTACTATTAATACTAAGTGATGTTAATTGAAATAGCATTAGAATGGATGAACTTTATTTTATTTTAGTCTTAGATTTTTTGTTTATAAATTATTGACCTAACCAAACATTTGCTTGTATAATCAGAATGAGTAGACCACTAATGCTAATACCATGAACAACTGTCCGGCTGGGAGGTGACTCTCGGCCGGAATTTTTTTTGCTATATATCTGATATTTGCCATTGTGTTGCAAAATAAACTTTCTATTTTTGCAGAATAAATATGAGAGCAAAGAAAAACATAATCCGTTACGTAATGTTGATAGCCGGCATCATCATGCTGCTTTCGGTCATCATACCGCATCATCATCACAGTAACGGTCTGCCTTGTTTTAAATCGCTGACTGAACACAGTCACAAAAGTGCTTCTTCTCACGATTGCGGTTGTAACGGGCATAATGTTGCTCTTTTCACCTCTCTGCTGTCACATGCGACGGATGTGGATGCTAGTCACCTGCTTTTCCCTTTGCAGGTTTTATTTGATTATATTAACCCTCCCGAACCGGCTTTTTGCGGACAACCTTTTGAACGCAGTCGAGCCTTTTATATTGAGTCTCTGCACGATAGCTGGATAACGTGTGCAAGTGGACTGCGAGCCCCTCCTGTGTTATAATTGTTACTGATGGTGGCGAACCTTATTCGCTTTTCGGTGTTTTTATCTAAACGCCGAGCTATTTATTATGCATTAATAACACATTATAATACAATGAAAAAGATATATTTATTGTGGGTTTTATGTGCCTACATATTTGCAGGTTGTGGTGGCGGAGCTACTAAATCTGAAGAACATAATCATGATCATGAAGCACATGAACATGAAGAGGGTCACGATCATGAGCATGAAGGACATGACCATGAACACGAAGCCTCCTCTAGTGCACATTCCAATGAAATCATTTTCAAAGAAGAATTAGCGAAAGCAGTCGGTTTACAGACGAAAGTGATGGAACCGGCTCCTTTTACCGATGTGATAAAGACCAGCGGAAGCGTGATGGCTGCACAAGGCGATGAAACGACTGTGGTAGCTACTGTCCCCGGTATCGTTACATTCGGCAGTTTATCTTTTGTGGACGGTACTCCGGTCCGGAAGGGACAGGCTATCCTGAGCCTGGCTTCCAGTAATTTGTCTGAGGGGAATGTGGCAGCCCGTGCCAAATATGCATACGAAAATGCCAAGAAGGAATATGAACGTATGCAACAGCTGGTAGGAGATAAGATCGTTTCTGCCAAGGACTTTGAACAGGCACGTCTGAATTATGAAAATGCAAAGGCCGCTTACGATGCCATTGCCGGTAAACAAACGGAGAATGGGGTATCGGTTGTTTCTCCGATGAACGGATACTTGAAGAACCTTCAGGTGAAAGAAGGCGATTATGTCGCTGTGGGACAACCGTTGGCTACGATTTCTCAGAATAGCCGCTTGGTGCTTCGTGCCGAAGTGTCGGAAAAGTATTATCAATATCTTCCGGCTGTACAGTCTGCTAATTTCCGAACTCCTTATGACGACCAAGTGTATGAGCTTTCCGAACTTCACGGACGTTTACTTTCTTATGGAAAGGCTTCGGATGCCAATTCTTTTTATATTCCTGTGACTTTTGAATTTGATAATAAAGGGGCTGTCATTCCCGGTTCGTTTGTTGAAATCTATTTGCTTACCTCTCCGATGCAGGATGTGTTGAGCGTTCCGGTTTCCGCGTTGATAGAAGAGCAAGGCGTTTATTCCGTATTTATTCGTTTGGATGAGGAAGGATACAAAAAGCAGGAAGTGAAACTGGGTGCCAACAATGGTGCTGAAGTCCAGATTCTGTCTGGTCTAAAACCGGGAGATACGGTTGTTACACAAGGCGCTTACCAGGTCAAACTGGCTTCTGCCTCCAATGCTATTCCGGCTCATACTCATAATCATTAATAATGAGCAAATATGCAAATATGCCAATGTGCCAATGGAAATCTCATGGTACTATCTTGATTGGCACATTGCATATCGGCTAATTAAACAATTATTCTTATGTTGAATAAAATAATATATTACTCGCTGCATAACAGATTGGTTGTCCTGATCTGTGCATTGCTGCTGATGATAGCGGGAACCTATACAGCTTTTCATACAGATGTAGATGTGTTTCCCGACCTGAATGCTCCGACTGTGGTTATTATGACGGAAGCAAATGGTATGGCTCCTGAAGAAGTGGAACGCCTGGTTACTTTCCCGGTCGAAACGGCTGTGAACGGGGCTATGGATGTGCGCCGTGTACGTTCTTCCTCTACCACCGGTTTCTCTGTTGTATGGGTTGAATTTGATTGGGGAACGGATATCTACCGTGCCCGCCAGATTGTTTCGGAAAAGTTGGCAGTCGTTAGTGAAAGCCTTCCCGAGAACGTTGGCAAGCCGACGCTGGGACCGCAATCTTCTATCCTGGGAGAAATGATGATTATCGGTCTGACTGCCGATTCTACTTCTTTGCTCGATTTGCGTACGATTGCCGACTGGACAATCCGTCCGCGTTTGTTGTCGACAGGCGGTGTGGCACAGGTCGCTGTGATTGGTGGCGATATCAAAGAATATCAGATATTGCTTGACCCCGCCCGTATGAAACATTATGGAGTAGGGTTGGATGAAGTCCTGACGGTTTGCCGTAATATGAACCGTAATGCAAATGGCGGTGTTTTGTATGAATATGACAATGAATATATCATCCGTGGCGTTCTTTCCACTCCGAAAGTGGAGGAACTGGCAAAAGGGGTTATCAAGACAGTCGACGGTTTTCCGGTCATGCTGGAAAATGTGGCGACGGTGAAGATAGGAAGCAAAAGTCCTAAACTGGGTACAGCTTCTGAACGCGGCAAGCATGCTGTTCTGATAACGGTGACCAAGCAACCGAATACCAGTACAATCGACCTGACAAACAAGCTGGACGGTATCGTTGCCGACTTGCAAAAGAATCTTCCGTCGGACGTGAATGTCTCTACCGATATTTTCCGTCAGAGCCGTTTCATCGACAGTTCTATTAATAATGTAAAGAACAGTTTGTTTGAAGGAAGTTTCTTCGTTGTCATCGTTTTGTTCCTCTTCCTGATGAATATCCGTACGACGGTGATTTCGCTGGTGGCGTTGCCTTTGTCATTGCTCGTTTCTATCCTGGTTTTGCATTATATGGGGATGACCATTAATACAATGTCTCTGGGCGGTATGGCGATTGCTATCGGTTCGCTGGTGGATGATGCGATTGTCGATGTGGAGAATGTGTATAAACGAATACGGGAGAACCGGATGCTTCCTCCGGAAGAGCGGCGCTCGGTATTGGAGGTGGTTTATGACGCTTCCCGTGAAGTACGTATGCCTATCCTGAATTCCACGTTGATTATTGTGGTAAGTTTCGTACCCTTGTTTTTCCTTCATGGCATGGAAGGACGCATGTTGGTGCCGCTGGGTATTGCGTTTATCGTTGCTTTGTTTGCATCTACCGTTGTTGCACTTACTTTGACGCCGGTATTGTGTAGTTATCTGCTGGGCAATAAGTCGACCGATAAGAAGATAGAAAAAGAGGCATGGGTAGCCCGTAAATTGAAGGAGATATATGCTTCCGCATTGAAAGTTGCCTTGGCGTATAAGAAGATTGTGCTGGGTTCTACGGTGGGTCTGTTCCTTGTGGCGTTGGGTATTTTCTTTACGCTGGGACGTAGTTTCCTTCCTCCTTTCAACGAAGGCTCTTTTACTATTAATGTAAGTTCGCTGCCGGGTATTTCGTTGGATGAATCAGACAGGATGGGACATCGGGCGGAAGAGTTACTGATGCAGGTTCCCGAAATCCAGACGGTGGCCCGTAAGACCGGACGTGCCGAACTGGATGAACATGCATTGGGTGTGAACGTTTCGGAGATAGAGGCCCCGTTCGTATTGAAAGACCGTAGCCGGGAAGCTGTGATGAATGATGTCCGTAAGAAGCTGTCGACTATCAGTGGTGCGAATATCGAAATCGGTCAGCCTATCTCTCACCGTATCGATGCGATGCTTTCGGGAACGGAAGCCAATATCGCCATCAAACTGTTCGGTACCGATTTGAACCGTCTCTTTACGATTGGTAACGATATCAAAAACTCTATCCAGAGCATTCCGGGCCTGGTTGACCTGAAAGTAGAACAGCAGATTGAACGTCCGCAGCTGACCATCACGCCGAAACGTGAACTGATGGCTAAATATGGCGTATCTCTTCCTGAGTTTGAAGAATATATTAATGTCATGCTGGGTGGCGAAGTTGTCAGCCAGGTGTATGATGACGGTAAAACATTCGACCTGACAGTAAAGACTTCCGACGAGAGCCGTGCAACGATGGAAGATATCCGTAATCTGATGATAGATGCCGGAGGGAAGAAAATCCCGCTGAATTATATTGCCGAGGTTCGTTCGGTAACCGGTCCGAATACGATTAACCGTGAAAACGTTCAGCGCAAGTTAGTAATCAGTGCGAACGTATCCGAACGGGATTTACGCAGTGTTGTAAATGATATTCAGAATAAGATTGGAACATCAATCAAATTGCCCGAAGGGTATCATATCGAATATGGCGGACAGTTTGAAAGTGAACAGGCAGCCAGCCGCACACTGTTGCTCACTTCTTTGATGTCTTTGCTGGTAATCTTCCTGTTGCTTTATAATGAGTTCAAGAATGCGAAAGAGAGTGGTGTCATCCTGCTGAACCTGCCGTTGGCTTTGATTGGTGGCGTATTTATTTTGTGGCTGACTTCCGGTGAAATCAGTATTCCGGCTATTATCGGCTTCATCTCGCTGTTTGGTATCGCTACCCGAAACGGTATGTTGCTGATTAGTCATTATGCACAGCTGCGCAGTGAAGGCTTCTCTGTTTACGATACGGTGATACACGGTTCGCTGGACCGTCTGAACCCGATTCTTATGACTGCTTTAAGTTCGGCTTTGGCATTGATACCGTTGGCATTGAACGGAGATTTGCCGGGTAATGAGATACAGAGTCCGATGGCGACTGTCATTCTGGGAGGGTTGCTGACATCTACTTTCCTGAACGGATTTATTATTCCTATTGTTTATCTTTTAATGAATAAGGAAAAATGAAACAATTCATAGTAATTACCTTGTTGGCTTCCGCTGCGCTTTCAGTGAACGGGCAGAATTCTATTGATGCCGTCCTGCGCAGTATCGAAGCCAATAATAAAGAATTGCAGGCGAATAACCAGCTTACCGTTTCTAAGAAACTGGAAGCGAAGCTGGATAATAACCTGCCAGACCCTTCGGTTTCCTATGTACATCAGTACGGCAACCGGGAAGGGATGGGAATACAGGGAGAGTTGGTTGCATCCCAGTCGTTCGACTTCCCTTCGGTATATGTGCAGAAGAATAAACTGGCGAAATCGAAAGCCGCCAGTTTCGACCGTCAGGGTGCAGAGTTCCGTCAGCAAATACTTTTGCAGGCGAAGGAGATTTGCCTTGACCTGGTCCTGCTGAACCAGCAACGGGCATTACTCGACCAACGCAGGCAGAATGCGGAACAACTGGCGGAACTGTATGCCATGCGTCTGGAAACCGGCGATGCGAATATTCTGGAAACAAATAAGATTGACCTGGAGTTGCTGAATGCGAAAACGGAAGCCCGTATGAACGAGTCTGCCCGTATTGCCAAACTTCAGGAACTGGCAACATTGAATGGTGGTATTGCTATCGACTTCACGGACACGACCTATATGTCGGACGGTGATATCCTGTCATTCGAGGAATTACGTGCGGAGGCTGTGACTTCCAATCCTCAGTTGCTTACGTTGAAAAGCGAGCAGGTGGCTGCCCGCCGCCAGTTGAGCGTTAATAAGTCGAAGAGTTTACCCGGTTTTGAGTTGGGGTATCGTATGAATACGGCTACCGGCGGAGAGCGTTTTAACGGTTTCCTGGTTGGTGTCAGCATTCCTTTATTCTCAAACAGGAATAATGTAAAGCAGGCTAAAGCGCAGGCTCTTTATACCGACCTTCAACTGGAGAGTACGACAACGACCGTGGAAAGTGAATTACACCAGTTGTATAACCAGTCGGTCGCTCTGAAGACTTCTATGGACGAATACAATACGGTTCTGAAAAGTCAGAATAGCCTGGCATTGCTGAATAAGGCTATTCAGACCGGCCAAATCAGTATGATTGAATATTTCGTTGATGTAACGACTTTCTATCAGAGCATGCAGAATTATATGCAGTTGCAGAACGAGTATCAGAAGGTGATGGCGCAATTGTATAAATATAAGTTATAAACTCTCTTATAAAATAAGGAAGGTTCATGTCTTTTTCGGGCATGGACCTTTTTTTATTATAGCTTCCCATTGAGCCGTATATTGGTTACTAAACTTATAAAAAGTTATCGTACTGTTTTTTTTCATCATTGTATTTTTTATTATGCAAATAAGTTTTTACTTTTACAAAGTACTTTTTACCAGGAGATTATACAATGTGGCATTGTTTAGGAGACCGATAATCAGACATATCTGTGCATAACAGGTATCAGAATGCCTTAATTCGTATAAAGAATACATATTAGTATTAATTATCAATTTAAAGAGACCATGAAAGATTTAGAAATGTACATCGATGGACAGTTCATCGAGAATCGATCCGGAAAGTGGATCAATGTGTTGAACCCTTCTACGGAAGAAGTTATATCCCGTATGCCTGACAGGAAGTGTTTCTGCCGGTGTGCAGACGATGGAAGCCGCTTCAGCTAATGTGACGAAGGTATCGCTGGAGTTAGGAGGAAAGGCTCCGGTTATCGTTATGCCGGATGCGGATCTGGATCTGACCGTGAAGTCGATCATTGCTTCCCGCGTGATCAATACCGGACAAGTGTGCAACTGTTGTGAACGTGTTTATGTACATTCCAGCATTAAAGATGTTTTTATTGAAAAGTTGCTGGATGGCTTTGGTAAGGTAAAAGTAGGCAACCCCAACGAGGTCGCAGATTTGGATATGGGACCGCTGATTGATGCCGGTGCCCTGAAATCGGTAGAAGAGAAAGTCGAAAAAGCTGTTAAGCAGGGGGCGACCCTGGCTTATGGAGGTAAACGTATCGGAGCTAAAGGTTACTTCTTTGAACCGACCCTTTTGACTAATTGTACACAGAAGATGGATATTATCCAGGAAGAAACATTCGGTCCCGTTCTCCCGGTTGTAGAGTTTACAGAAGTGGAAGATGCTATTGCCTGGGCGAATGACTGCGAATACGGACTGACCTCTTCCGTCTATACACAGAATCTGGATATGGCCTTTAAACTGATGCGTTCCTTAAAGTTCGGCGAAACTTATATCAATCGTGAGAACTTTGAAGCCATGCAGGGTTTCCATGCCGGCTGGCGTAAATCGGGTATTGGTGGTGCTGACGGTAAGCATGGCCTGGAAGAATACCTTCAGACTCATGTCGTTTATCTGGAGACGCAGGGTTAATGTGTTTTGTCATGGCGGACCCGATCCGCCAACTCATACTAAGTATTGTTTATCAGTAAAGTATGCGATCCCGGGTTAAGCCCGGGATGACATACAGTAATTTTGAAAGAGTTTCTTTTTTTGATAAGTATCCCGGATAGTTTTCGGATAATATATTTATCTTTATTCCGGAATATGGAAAAACGAATCAAAATGAGAAACGCTGCTATCTTATGTTATTGCCTTTTTGTATTAGGCGCCTTTGCTACGAATGCCCAGGAAACGAATAGCCTGGGAATGCAATTTACTCGGATTCCGGCCGGCTCCTTCCATATGGGAAGCCACGGATTGGGAGAAGATTATGATGAAGCGCCGATTCATCCGGTAACGATCACAAACCCTTTTTTGATGGGAACGACCGAAGTGACAAATGCCCAGTACGAGCGTTTTGACCCTTCCCATAAGAACTTACGGGGAAAGTACGGCCTTTCGAAAGAAGATGATGAAGCGGTTATTTTTGTAAACTATTACGAGGCGAAAGCATTCTGTGACTGGCTTTCGGAAAAGGAAGGGAAGACGTATCGCCTGCCAACCGAAGCTGAATGGGAATATGCTTGCCGTGCCGGGTCCTACTGGAATTTCTGGATGGACGACGGACTTCATGGCGTGTATCATAAGAACCAGCAAAATGTCTGGGGAACGGATTCTACAATCAGCCTTCAGGTTGGCAAAACTCCTGCCAATCCTTTCGGACTGCACGATATGCACGGAAATGTAGAAGAATGGTGTAGCGACTGGTACGGACCTTACGAAGCATTACCGCAAACAGACCCGGTGGGCCGTGCTGACGGATTATATAAAGTGACACGTGGCGGAAGCCATAGCACTCCGGAAAGATTTCTGCGTTCCGCCAACCGTATGGCGATGATACCCGAAGATAAACACTGGCTCACCGGCTTCCGGGTGGTGCAGGCCGATATGCCTAAAACCCAGCCGCTTCCTGTAGCCGGACCGACCCCGCAAGAGCATATATCACAGCAGAAACATACCTGGGACGCTCCTTTGAAAACACCTTTCTTCGGTGAACCTCTCGTCTATGTGAAAACGCCCGAATGTTCTTCCGGTGTCCCGTTCTACAAGCATAACCATTGCCCTGCCATAACCTGGTGTGATAACGGGGATTTGTTGGCTATCTGGTTTACATGCGACGAAGAATCGGGGCGGGAGATGGTGATTCTGGAAAGCCGCCTGAAGAAAGGCAGTACCGAATGGAGCGAGCCGCACGAGTTCTTCAAGGTGCCCGACCGGAATATGACCGGTTCTTCCCTGCTGAATAATAAAGGTACACTTGTCCATATAAATGGGGTGGAAGCTGCCGGTACCTGGGAAACCCTCGCCATGGTCATGCGGACAAGCACGGATAACGGTGCAACCTGGAGTCGTCCGCGTATCATCGCCCCTGAGCATGCCAGACGGCATCAGGTGATAGCTGGTTCTTTCCGTACTAAGGACGGTTGGCTGGTACAAGCCGCCGACGCCACTCCCCGGAGCAATGGCGGCACGGCATTGCATATCAGCAAGGATAATGGCCTGACCTGGGAAGACATGGGCAAAACCAATCCGGGCAAGTTCGAGGCAGGCGCTTCGGGCGGTACTATTGCCGGAATCCATGCCGGAGTAGTGCAACTGTCCGATGGACGTTTTATGGCATTCGGACGTGGTGACGGCATTGTCGATAAAGACGGTCTGGAACGGATGCCCATGAGCCTGTCGGAAGATAACGGACGTACCTGGACATACAACGTTTCTGAATTTCCCCCGATTGATGGCGGTCAGCGTCTGGTATTGATTCGTTTACAGGAAGGACCTGTTTTGCTGGTCTCTTTCACGAACCATCCTTTCCGTCTGAAAAATGGATTGAACGGTATGACCTTTAAAGATAAGGACGGCAAGGAATATACCGGTTACGGAATGTATGCCGCCCTTTCCTTCGACGATGGAAAGACATGGCCTGTTAAGAAATTACTGACCGATGGCAAGGAACGTTTTATGGACGGAGGCGCCTGGACCGGTTTCTTTGAAATGGACGGGAGCCATGCGGAACCCCGCGGTTATCTGGCCGGTACGCAATCGCCGGATGGAATGATACATCTGGTAAGCAGCCGTAACCATTACCGTTTCAACCTGCCATGGCTGGTAAAAGATACAGGGTATTCATTTTGAGTGATAAGTCTGATTGTGAATTGATTACAGTTTTCTCGTAGTTTTGTGTTTAGGAAACTGGAAGGCTTTCACCGGCTGCCCTTATTAAAATAGCAAGATTCGGGTTCTTCCATACTCATAAACTTCGTACATTTGCGATATAAAGAAAAGAGTATGGAAAATATTATTCAGATACAATACTATCAGTCCCCATGCGGAGAACTGATATTGGGTTCTTTGGATGGCAAACTTTGTTTGTGCGACTGGATGGATGAGAATCGCAGGGCACAGATTGACCGGCGGGTACAAAAGTTATTGCATGCCCGTTATGAGGCAGGCGAATCCGAAGTAATCGCCCGGACAGTTGTTCAACTGAATGAATATTTTGCCGGCAAAAGGAAGGCATTTGATATTCCTTTGCTTTTTGCGGGTACGGATTTCCAGCAAACGGTTTGGAATGCATTAGTGAATATCCCGTATGGAAAAACGCTTTCTTATGCCGCTTTGTCGCAGAAATTAGGTAATCTCAAAGCTATCCGTGCAGTAGCATCGGCCAATGGGGCAAATCCTATTTCAATCTTGGTTCCTTGCCATCGTGTTATCGGAAGTAACCAAAAGCTGGTTGGATATGGCGGCGGACTTCCTGCAAAGAAACTATTGCTCGAACTGGAGGCTTCCGACAGGCTATTCTAATAATCATTTTAAGGAAATGAAGACGCAGCAAGCATTGAACTACGAACGGATAGCCTCTGCCATCTGTTTTATCAGGGAGAATTACCGTGAACAGCCCGGCCTGGAACAAATTGCGGAGCATATTCATGTGAGTTCGTTTCATTTCCAGCGGTTATTTCATGAATGGGCAGGCATAACTCCCAAACAATTCCTGCAATATCTGAATATCGGATATGCGAAAAAGATATTGAAAGAAACGCATGCTACTCTTTTCGATACCGCCTGCGAATTAGGTTTGTCGGGAACGAGTCGCCTTTACGATTTATTTATAAATATAGAAGGGATGACACCGGGCGAGTATAAAAATGGCGGCCAGGATTTGGATATCAATTATTCGTTTGCAGATACTCCGTTCGGAAGCATCATCGTAGCATCCACCGGAAAAGGAGTCTGCCACATGGCCTTTGCCGATGAAGGGGAGGAGAAGGCACTAGCCAATCTGCAAAGCCTATTCCCCAATGCCGCTTACAAACAAACCCTTGATACGAAACAGCAAAACGCCCTGTCTGTCTTCAATCAGGATTGGAGTAAATTGCAGGAAATAAAACTGCATCTGAGAGGAACTGAATTTCAGTTAAAAGTATGGGAAACCTTATTGAAGGTTCCGGCAGGTGGCTTGACGACTTATGCCGATTTAGCTGCAAAATCAGGATATGAGGGTGCATGCAGGGCAGTCGGAACTGCCATAGGAAAGAATCCGGTCGCTTTCCTGATTCCTTGTCACCGTGTCATAAAAGCGACCGGTGAGATAGGTAATTATCATTGGGGAGAAGTTCGTAAGAATGCTATTATCGGGTGGGAAGCTGCACATCTGTAATTTAGGTATATTTATCTGTAATCCGTCTACAATCGAAACGGTCCGGTTTTTTTAGCTTTGCAACATCAGTAAAACAGAAAGATATGAAACGTAAATTGTTAACATTGGTATTCATCGTATCAGGCTTAATGTCTGCTATTGCTCAGAATGTTTCAGACCTTAAAACAGAAAAAGATATGGATAGGATTGAATTATGTAAAAAGAATTATACCACTTTATTCGGTGGCGAAGCCTTGACCGGGCAGGGAACTGACCCGGAGATGATGGATATTCTTCAGAAGTTTATTTTCGGAGAAGTATTCCGCACGGGAGAACTGGATATAAAGACCCGTGAAATGATTACCTGTGTTACATTAGCAACTATGCAGACTTTGCCCCAGCTGAAGGCACATGCAGGAGCGGCATTGAATGTGGGAGTTACTCCTGTTGAACTTCGTGAAGCTATTTATTCATGCGCTCCGTTTATCGGTTTTCCCAAAACCTTGAACGCGCTGACCGTCATTAATGAAGTATTTAAAGAACGGGGCATTTCTTTGCCATTGGAAAAACAAGGCACGGTTACGGAAGAAAACCGTCATGAAAAAGGGGCGGCTGTGCAAGAGCGGCTTTATCCCGGAGGTATCAGTCAGGTGATGGAAGATATTCCGGGGGAAATGGGTGACGATGTGGAACGTTTCCTGACAGAATATTGTTTCGGTGATATGTATACCCGTGGTGGACTTGACCTCAAAACACGTGAGTTACTGGGATATTGTGTCCTGATGACATTGGGAGCCGATAGCCAGCTTCGTTCTCATTTTCAGGGAAATCTGAATGCGGGTAACAGTAAGGAAACGGTTGTGGCGGCAGTCATACAATGTCTTCCGTATATCGGTTTCCCGCCGGCAATAAAGGCCTTGAAGATAATAAAGGAAGCATCTGCCGTAAGTCCGGCAAATAACCTGGTCCGCCTCTCCAAAATTACTGTAGACCCGGCACAATTGGATGCATATAATGCCTACCTGAAAGAAGAGATTGAAACCTCCATGCGCTTGGAACCGGGCGTACTTACTTTATATGCTACAGCTGATAAAGAAAGCCCCAATAAAATAACGATCCTGGAGATTTATGCAGACCAGGAGGCTTATAAAAAGCATATCCAAACATCCCATTTCCAGAAATATAAGCAGGGAACTTTGTCTATGGTAAAGGATTTGGAACTGGTGGATACTACTCCCTTAATTCCCGGATTAAAGATAAAATAAGCTTTTAGCGAAAAACTCAATGTCACTATTTGTTTAACTTAATGACATTGAGATAAAACTGACGTTACATTAACATCTTACTATATTTTATATGACAATAAAATGGGGATTTAAGTAATTTATTCGTAAACTTGTAACCTTAAATAAAAACGTTAAATTTAAAATTAAATCTTCTGTTTTATGTCAGTAAAATCGTATATCGAATCCAATAAAGAACGCTTTCTGGAAGAGTTGTTCAGCTTAATCCGTATTCCCTCCATCAGTGCTAAACAAGAGCATAAACCTGATATGCAGGCTTGTGCCCAGCGCTGGACGGAACTGTTACTATCGTCCGGAGCGGATAAAGCCGTGGTGATGCCGACGGAAGGCAATCCGGTCGTATATGGCGAAAAGATGATTTCGCCCGATGCCAAGACTGTGCTTGTTTATGCCCATTATGATGTAATGCCGGCTGAGCCATTGAACTTGTGGAAAAGCCAACCGTTTGAACCCGAAATACGTGACGGCCGTATCTGGGCTCGTGGTGCGGACGATGATAAAGGCCAGTCTATGATGCAGGTAAAAGGCTTTGAAACAGCCTTGAAGCTCGACCTGCTGAAGTGCAATGTGAAGTTTATCTTCGAAGGAGAGGAGGAGATCGGTTCTCCCAGCCTTGAAACCTTCTGCCGTGAACATAAAGACTTATTGAGGCCGATGTGATTCTGGTATCCGACACCAGCATGGTAAATGCCGAAACACCGTCGTTGACGACCGGCCTGCGTGGTTTGGCTTATTGGGAAATCGAAGTGACCGGCCCGAATCGTGATTTGCATTCCGGCCATTTCGGTGGGGCAGTGGCTAATCCTATTAATGTATTATGTAAACTGATGGCCGATATTATCGATGCTGACGGACGTATCACGATTCCCGGTTTCTATGACGATGTAGAAGAAGTGTCTCCGGCCGAACGCGAAATGATTGCACAAATCCCGTTTGATGAGGCGAAATATAAGGCTGCTATCGGTGTGGATGCCTTGTCCGGTGAAAAAGGCTACTCAACGCTGGAAAGAAACAGTTGCCGTCCGTCGTTCGATATCTGTGGAATCTGGGGAGGTTATACGGAAGAGGGCAGTAAAACGGTGCTTCCGTCCAAAGCCTATGCAAAAGTATCCTGCCGCCTGGTTCCGCATCAGGAACATTCCAAAATATCAAAAATGTTTGAAGATTACATAAACCAGGTGGCTCCTGCATCTGTTAAGGTAAAAGTCACGCCGAAACACGGTGGACAGGGTTATGTTTGTCCGATTGACCTTCCGGCTTATCAGGCGGCGGAAAAGGCTTGCACGGTTGCTTTTGGCAAGAAACCGCTGGCAGTACGTCGCGGAGGAAGTATTCCTATCATCTCCACCTTTGAGCAGGTATTGGGTATAAAAACCGTCTTGATGGGTTTCGGACTTGAACAGAATGCTATTCATTCTCCTAATGAAAGTTGCACGCTCGATTTCTTCTATAAAGGGATTGAATCGGTTGCTGAATTTTATAAAGAATATAAATGATACAAAACGAAGTGATAGCCCGTGCCCTGTCGAATACAGGTATCGAGGCATTAAATGAAATGCAGCAGGCCGTGCTTGATGCCGGTACGACAAAGGATATGGTGTTGCTCAGTCCCACGGGGTCGGGTAAAACCCTGGCTTTCTTGCTGCCCTTACTTACTACGCTGACGGATGAGGATAAGAAGATACAAGCGCTTATCATCGCCCCGTCTCGTGAATTGGCTTTACAGATAGAGACGGTATTCCGTTCACTCGGAGCCGGATATAAAGTGAACTGCTGTTACGGCGGCCATCCTATCCGGACAGAAAAGAAAAGTCTGGAGCATCCGCCAACGGTGCTTATCGGTACGCCCGGACGAATCCTCGACCATCTGGAACGGGGGAATATTAATCTGGATACCGTCCGTACACTGATTCTGGACGAATTCGACAAGTCTCTGGAACTGGGCTTCCAGGATGAGATGAAAGATATTCTCTCACATCTTCCCGGAGTGCGTCGCAGAGTGTTGACTTCAGCAACCGAAGCGGTGGAAATACCTCCCTTTACCAGTATTACATCGCCTGTCCGCCTGTCGTTCCTGACCGGAGTGAAAGAGGCGAAAGGTCTGACTTTGCGTATCGTGAAATCGCCGATTAAGGATAAGCTGGAGACATTGTATAAATTGCTCGGAGAGTTGAAAGGCGAGTCTGCCCTGGTGTTCTGTAACCAGCGTGAATCAGTGGAACGTGTCAGCAATTATCTGACAGAAATGGGAGTGGATAATGAATATTTCCACGGAGGTATGGAACAGCCGGAACGTGAACGGGCGTTGTCGCTTTTCCGTAATGGCAGTGCATCCGTTTTTATCTCTACTGACCTGGCGTCCCGCGGACTGGATATTCCGGAAGTAAAGAATGTGATTCATTATCATCTTCCTATCAATGAAGAAGCCTTTATCCATAGAAACGGACGTACGGCCCGTATGAATGCGGAAGGAAATGCCTTTATGATACTGAATGAGATAGAGACTGTTCCCGAATATATCACCCGTGAACCGGATGAATTCTTCCTGCCGGAGAAGGCTAAAAAGCCGCTCCGTTCGGAATGGGTTACATTGACCATTAACCGCGGCAAACGGGATAAGTTGAGTAAGAAGGACGTAGTCGGTTTCCTGTTTCAGAAAGGCGGATTAGACAAAGATGATTTAGGCGTTGTGGAAATAAAGGAAAGTTGTGCGTATGCCGCAGTAAAACGTGATAAGAAAGAGGGTTTGCTGGCGCGTATCCGTGAGGAGAAAATAAAAAATACCTTAGTTTTGGCAGATAGAATTTCGATAAGATAAAAAAGATAGATTTGTAATATGTCAAACCATTGAAAGAAAGGAAGACAAAGAGTGAACCAGTAAAAAAATGGAATAAGATTC
>NZ_QSDP01000130.1:0-16900 GCF_003463685.1 Parabacteroides sp. AM58-2XD | reverse complement strand
TCTGCAAGATTACCTTTATTCCCCAATTACACAACTTTTTTTGAAATATTTTAATGATTTATGCCACAAAACATATTTTAATAGAAATTTTGGTGCGGTTGCCCTGGATCATTTATAAAAAATAGGGTACTGTTTAAAAATAATCTTTACCTTTGTCCCCGGTTTTGGTGTCACAAATCCAGTTCTACGGAAAAGTGATGAAAAGGGAATCAGGTGAAAATCCTGAACAGACCCGCTGCTGTAAGCTCCGCCAAAGTCGTTGAACACAACTCAATCCACTGTTCGCAATGAATGGGAAGGACGTTCAATGACGGAGTAAGTCAGAAGACCTGCCAGAATCAGTAGTTTTAAGCTTTCGAGGAATAAGGCTGAAAAACATGTAAGTAAGGACTTGGTTGTATCCTGTAGAGAGTTCTGGCTGTTCATGTGTTCCGTTCAGTTTTATCGAAAGCCTGTCGTTAATATATAATGTTTTTGATGGAATGAGAGGTTTCATACATGTATTTTTGTTGTTTATTTGTTTGTTCCCTGTAAGTCTGGCGGCGCAAGACAGGGTCACGCTGTCCGGAGAGGTGAGGGGAGAAGATGGTGCTCCGCTTCCTACGGTTACTGTTGCCATCGAAAATACGACGGCAGGGACATACACCGACGACCGGGGGCGCTATTCACTAAGCATGAAACCAGGAAAACATACCCTTATAATTACCCTACTGGGCTATAATACAATAAAAACAACTCTCGATATCCGCAGGAACAAGACGCTCGATTTCGTTATGGCTGAAAATTCCGTTACCCTGAACACAGTCGAGGTGTATGGCAAATCGAAAACACAGAAGATCAAGGAAGGTGCTTTCTCTGTAAATGCCCTTGATGTAAAATCGCAGATCAACTCGTTGAAGAATCTGACTGATATAGTGAACCGGACGACTGGAATAAAGGTCCGGGAAGAAGGAGGAGTCGGTTCCGATTTTGATCTTTCCATCAACGGGTTATCGGGTAATTCTGTCCGTTATTTCATCGATGGCGTGCCTTTGGACAGTAAGGGTAGTAATGTGACGCTTGCCAATCTGCCTGTCAACCTGATTGACCGGGTGGAGATCTATAAAGGGGTAGTGCCTGCTTCGTTGGGAACGGATGCATTGGGCGGTGCCGTCAACATTATTACCAAGGCGGAGAAGGAGAACTTTCTGGATGCATCTTACAGTATTGGTTCCTTTCATACACACAGTGCCGACCTGAATGCACTGTTTGTGGAACAACGCACAAGCTTGATTGTGCGTCCTACCGTTGGCATCAACTATTCGAAAAATGACTACCGGATGAAAGATGTGCAGATGCGTGACGAGACTGGCGACCAATTCATCTATGGCAATCCCAAACGTTTCCATGACGGTTATTTTTCGCTTTTAGCACAGATAGAAGCAGGAATAGTAGGCAAATTTTGGGCGGACGAATTCTTTGTGTCGGCATCTTATTCCAAAACAGACAAGGAACTGCAAACCGGCTCCGTACAGACCAAGGTGTATGGCATGGCGGAGCGTAATTCGGATGCATGGAATGTGTCGGCACGGTACAATAAACGCAACTTTCTCACAGAAAACATGACATTGAAGGCGACCTTGTCACACACATGGGATCATTCCATCACCATTGATACCGCCTACCGTAAATATTATTGGGACGGAGGCTACATCGTGAGTCAACGCAACGAAATCCGTGGCGGCGAACGCTCCATACGTCATTATAAGCGTCCGCTGACTATTGCTCGTGCCAATTTGGATTATCAGTTGAATGAGCATCACGGCTTTAACCTGAACTATAATCTGAGCCGGACGGGCAACGACCGCTACGACGATTTAGACCAGAGTTTCGAGCCGTCTAACGATGCGGTAACCAAACATATCGTCGGACTGACTTACAGCCAATCGCTTTTCGACGGCAAGATGCAGAACGTAGTCTTTGCCAAAGACTACGTGAACCATCCCAATATCCGGCAGACCGATCAATTCACCGTAACCGGCTCGGACAAGGTACAAGGTTCGACTACGAAAAACTATTTAGGATACGGAGCCGGACTGCGTTATACGTTCTTCAACCCGTTGGCGGTAAAGATTTCATACGAGCATAGTGTACGTTTGCCTATTGCCCGGGAACTGTTAGGCAACGGAACGACTGTTTATGCCAATGTGGCGTTAGAGCCGGAGAAGAGTAACAATGTCAATCTCGCCTTGTTCGGGACATGGCGTCCAGCCGCCCGTCATACCGTCTATTACGAGGCAAACGGTTTTCTGCGTTATGTGGACAACTATATACAAACTTCCGTTATCGAAAAAGAAGGTATGTTGCAGTATGTCAACGATCCCGCTGTCCATATCAAGGAGTGGAAGGTGAAGTCAGCTACGACTGGGACGGACGGTTGCAACTCATGGCCAATGTCAGCTATCAGGATGCCCGCGACCAGCAAAAGTATAAGGAAGACGGCAAGCCTTCCGCCACTTACGACAACCATGTGCCTAACCGTCCCTGGCTGTTCGGCAGTGCGGAGGCAAGTTATACGTTCCGCAATCTTTGGCAACAAGGCGGCAAGTTGCGGTTAGGTTGTACGTTCCAGTGGGTACATTGGTATTTTCTGACCTGGGAAGCCTATGGCAACCGCGATACAAAGGCGCGTATTCCCTCGCAACACATTTGCAATGCCAATGCTACTTACTCATGGAAGCATGATCGCTACAATATCGCATTGGAGTGTACCAACTTCCTCGATGAAACGGCCTACGACAATTATAAGCTGCAAAAGCCCGGACGTGCTTTCCTTGCGAAATTCAGAGTCTTTATTAATTAACATTCATATTAAAAACAAAAGAAAATGAAGAAGTTCAAATTTGCCTTGTTAGCCTTCATGACAGCCCTGATCTCATTTGCATTCACGGCTTGTTCTGATGACGATGATGTAAAAGACGTGCCTGTTACCGCAGTCACAGTTTCCCCGACTACATTAGCCTTGAAGACGGGAACTACAGGAACACTGACGGCTACCGTCGCCCCGGAAAATGCAACCGTAACAACTGTTTCATGGACCAGTTCGGACGATAAGATCGCTACAGTAGATAAAGGTGTAGTCACTGCTGTTGCCGAAGGTACAGCGACGATCACCGTAAAAACGGATGATGGTGCTTTTACTGCCACTTGCGCTGTCACGGTGTCCAGCGATGCTCCGGCTTTCGACGAAAGCAAGTATCATTTCGATTTGTTCCTGACGGTAGGGAAGCATGGTGGCATGAGCAGCAAGAATACAACTGTTGTAAACAGCATCAATAAGTTGACTGCCGATATGGGAACCATCACTGTCAAAGGAGAAGGAACTGAACTGGGCGATTTCTCGATGGAAAGCATCTCGAAGGGTAAATATTACTATCAGATTCCTTCAAACAATGACCGTTTTGTAAAGTATCAAATTAAGGATAACAAAATTGTGACGGTAGCAGAACGCCCGTTCAAGACAAATACTTATAAGGTGCGTTCTTATACTCACGCCTGGATTGACGACAACACGCTTGTTATCATGTCCACCAATGGAGACAAGACAAAAGTACTTTGGACAAAGCTGAAGGCGGACGATATGTCCATCATTGCTGAAGGCGAATTGAGCATCACTGTTCCGGAAGGATACAACACCCTGAGTACTTCAGGAATCCTGACTTATCGCGAAGCTGATAATAAACTATTCTATTTCTATTATGGAAAGATCGTAAGTTCAACTCTGGTGGGAGCCCCCAATGAACCGAAGTTCCGGACAGCAGTTATCGATCCCGCTACGATGAAGATTGAGCAGAGTCTCGTTTCTCCTGTCAACAGTGAAATGGCCGGAAGTGCTTATGGAGAGTTAATGCAAGATTGCGTGATGTATGACGAAGCCGGTAATCTTTATTTGGCTGCTTTCACGGAAGAAGGCGACATGGAAAAAGGTATGTTACTGCGTATCAATGCTGGAAAATTCGAGTTTGATGCTTCATACAACGGTTACAAGGATGCAGACGGTAAGTTGATGACTGTTCAATATCTGGGTAATAACAAAGCGTTGGCTTATGGCCGGCATGATGCTTCAGGTACGAAGATCGACAGCTATAGCCACTATTATTCCATCATCGACCTTGCTACAGGCGAAAAGACGCGCTTGAGCTACAATGGTAAGGAGTTGGCTTACAGCGGTGGCCGTTTTTCTCAGCGTTCTGTTCTCTTCAACGAGAAAGCCTATTTTGGCGTGAATACCGAAGCTGATGCCAATGCCATCATCTACATCTACGACACCAAGACTGGTACTGTAGAAAAAGGAGCGGAAGTGGCTGGCGAATTCTACTTTGATATGATCCGCGTAGTAGAAAACGATTGATCTCTTTCAGGTTTCAGCCGGTGTGATCCACCATATTTCAAAACATTTGGCTGAAGGGATGCATTGCTGATTTGTATTCCGACCGATAGGCAGCCATGCCCCGGCCAGTAGTTACCCGTTGGACAACGGGTAGTTATCCGTTTTACAAGGTATAGGTGTTTTGATTTGTAAATAAGGGACCTTTGATTACAAAACATATATGTTTTGAAGTCAAAGGTCCTATGTTTTGCAGGAGGTTGTCCTGGTCCGGATTTTCGTATACATCTTTTATCATTTCATCCCTTCAGGGCGGCAGTTTGATTACTAATCTGTTGAAGCGTCTGAAGGCTGAAATCTATAGATTGAAGTTGTATATGTTGCTTCGATCCGGTATATTACAGATTCAAATGTAGGACAGTAGTGTCATAACAGATAGCACACCGTGTTAGCCGTAGTAGCACTATAGTGTTGGTATAATAGAACTTCTCACTTCAATATCTTCTTTTGTAAGGCCCTGAACCAGATAAAGGAAACGATTCCTTTCAGCATGCTGGAGATACTGATTGCCCACCATACACCGACAATTCCCAATCCCATGGCTGATAATACAATAGCCATCGGTATACGCAACGAGTTGAAGGTAATGCTGATGATTGCAGGAGGAACCGTCCGTCCTGTTCCGTAGAACAAGCCCTGCATAGTGATCTCCAGCATCATGAACAACATCGAGTATCCGTCTATTCGCAGGAAAATACCTCCGGCCTCGAAGGCTTCCTTCTGGGGTACGATCAGTGAGAAGACTTCGCTGCCGTAAAAGACGAATAATAAGGTACACAGAATACCGAATACAGTCGTCATCTTCAATGTCGTGTGATAGGCTTCCAGCACCCTGTTCTTTTCGGAGGCCGCGTAGTTCTGGGCAACGAAAGCACTCAGTGCCGTGTTGAATCCCTGGGAGGTGTTCCAGGCTATCGCTTCAATCTGTCCTCCGGCGGTGAGTGTCATCAGGCCGATATGTCCACCGTAAGTGGAGGCTGTGCGTGCCATGAAAATGTTGATGATGGCAAACAGCGTATTCAGCATGGCTACCGGCAGGCCCAGTTGTAGAATCCTTTGTGAATAGTTTCTCTTTAGTCTGACGAAGAAGGAGAATCCTCCCAGTAACTTGCTTCTCCATTTTAACTGATATACGAAAATGGCACATACCGTGGCTTGCGATAACCAGGTTGCCCAGGCGGCTCCGGCTGTTCCCATATCGAATACAAAAATGAATACCGGGTCGAGTATCATATTAATGATAAGTCCCGTTCCGCTGATGTAAAACGGTATTTTACTTAGCCCTGCCGCATTATGGATGCCGGTGAAGGCTGCCGAGAGGAATATAAAAGGAAAGGCGGTCGATACGATCCGTAAATATTCGACAGCACTTTCTGCAATAGGAGCTTCCAGTTTATAGACACCGATGATCGGATGGGCAAAGACAAAAAGAAGCAATCCCCAGCAAACAGAGATGATCAGGGCAATGGTGAGGTTGTGGGATGAATAATTCCGTGCATCTTCTTCATTCCGTGCACCTATACTTTGCCCCACACTTACTTCCGAACCGACTTTATTCAATAGAGAGATCGAATTGGTCATCCAGGTAAGGATGCCGACAGCTCCGATAGCCGCAACGGCTTCACTGCCCAGGCGTCCAACCCAGGCCATATCGGTGATGCTGTAAGCCATTTGAATAAAAGAAGTACCCATGATCGGCAATGCCAGATTAAATAGTTGCCGTTTGATAGGGCCTTGTGTCAGTTTTTTTGTTCCTTGCATGTTCTGTCTTATTTGGGTGCAAAAGTAGGAATAAAAAAGGAGAACCCGATATTGGATTCTCCTTCTGATCTATGTTTCTTTATCTGATTAGAAATTGATGTTCACTCCGATCATCGCACTGAACTTCTGCAACGGATAACCGTAGTAAAGTTCGTATTTCTGGAACAGTACGTTGTTCAGTTTCAAATACAGTCCGAAGGTATCGTTGAAGTTGTATGCTCCGGTGAGGTTCAGTTCGTTGATGTTGTCCATCTTCAGGTCTTGTCCTAAAGAGACGCAGGTTTCACGTCCTGTTGCCAGGTAGTAATCCAATGAAGCTGACAGGTTTTTGAGGGGGCGAACGGTTACACCGGCAGTTATTTCCATTTCAGGCATACCGAAAGCCTTTATTTTTTTGTCCGCTTCGTTTTCCCAGTTATCATTCAGTTTTGCATCCCAGTTATTATAAACTCCTTTCAATGAAATTTCAAATAATTGCTGGTAGCTGTACTTCAGATTAGCCCCGATAAAGAGTTGATTGGTATTAACATTATTCAGGGGAGCACTGAAATTACCGAAAGCATCGTTTTCATTATTGAATACGGGAACAAAGAAGTAATTATTGTTGGTGATCTTATATCCTCCGAAAACATCAAACCAGAAACCTGGTGCTACTCCGCTTTTTATACCTAAAATACCATCCAGCCAGTTACGGGAAGGAGTTATTCTTGATATGGGAGACGAATAACGGTTTGTCCGGAACAGGTCATACATGCTGTTTGATTGCAATTTCCCATTGGCATTCAGGTATAACACTGTTTTGTCTGCCACTTCAACGTCTGCAGAAATATTGGGTGAAACCATTGCCTTTTTGTATTCTCCGCTGAAGAACATGGCATTTACTCCCAGCTTAATGTGCCAGTTGTCGCCTTCCACTTTATAATAAGGGCTTA
Organism: Parabacteroides sp. AM58-2XD; assembly: GCF_003463685.1. Classification (NCBI taxonomy): domain Bacteria; kingdom Pseudomonadati; phylum Bacteroidota; class Bacteroidia; order Bacteroidales; family Tannerellaceae; genus Parabacteroides; species Parabacteroides sp. AM58-2XD. Next base: position 9,781 of record NZ_QSDP01000130.1, on the reverse strand, counting down.
AGGTGGCGGTAGCGAAATTATCGAAATAAGTACCATATCCGACTTTTTCACCTTCTGTTATCTCCAGTTCTTTAGGAAGACTGTAATTGAAGTACTGGAAGTTTCCGTCCAATCCGACCCGCTGATTGCCACCGAATGAGGCATTCAAACCGAAATCAAGAGTGAAGGTTCCTTCTGTGGTGCCATCATACGGTTTTCCCATTCCATATTTATAGGAGAAATTGGTATAATCTAAATTCAGCAGATAACCAACCGGAGCATCTGCTTTCGATTCAACACCTACATTCGCTTTAATTGTTTGGGCAACCTGATTGTCTCGACATCGCTAACGGGATCAGGCAGCGCACTTGAAGCAGGATCAATATAGATCGGAAATCCATAATAATTGAATCCTGAATAACCATACTTAAGGCCCATCTTCAAAAATAATTTATCGAAGTTGTGCTTAAAGTTCAAACCTCCCATATTGTCATTCAGTTTCGCTTTCACCTTTTCGTCAAACTGCAAGTATTTCACCTTGCCGTTGGTGGAACGGTGCGAGAACCAGATATTCAATTGATCCTTGTCCGTGCTGAGGATATGGTATCCCAGGTCACCGTTCAGGTTCAGATAGGTACCGCCGCCGAAGTTGAAATAACCGCGGCGCTTGTTGTATTGAATATCTGTCATGATATTACCTGAAGGAAGCAGGCTGATCTCTTTTGCCGGGTCGGCTGCAACCGTGAAATTGGCATAGTCGATCGGCATTTTCTTTACTTCCGGTTCCTTGATGACCGGAAGGGTGTTCACTTTGCTTGCATCCTGTACCGTCGGGTCGTACTCGCGTTCGAGCGTCATCTCCCGGTCCAGATTCTGTTTCTTCGAAGTATCTTCCTGTGCACTCATTGTGGCGGTAGTCCCAAGCAAGGCTACGACACACAGCGCTTTTACATTATATATAGTCTTCATTGTATTCTATTATTGCTTTAGTTTACCTAATCTGTCCTCAATCATAGCGGCGATTTCGTCATCACCCTTATAGTTGTTCTTCAGGTTGTTCAGATAAGCACGTGCCTGAAGATCGTCGCCCTGGCGGATATAAATATCAGCCCAAAGGATGAAACCGCGTGCCAACCAGTACTGGTGAGGCGTGCCGTTCTTGGCGAAGTCTTCCAGGATCTTTTCCGCATTCTTATCGTCGTTGGTATCGTAGAAGTACTGGGCCAGCAGGTATTTTGCTTCGGCACCGTGTACCGTACGGGTGTCTTTGCTGAGCACTTTCAGTCTTCGACGGCTTTAGCCGGCTGTTTGTGGTCGATGTAGGCTTTAGCACGGATATAACGGGCTTCGGCTTCCACTTCGGGTGACAGTTTCGGATCTTTCAGCAATTCATTGGCTGCCAGTTGGGCTTCTTCCTGTTGTCCGGTCTGTAAAGCACAACGCATGATGCCTAAACGGGCAGCTTGCTTGTTCTCCGGATTTTCGGCTATGATCTGTAAGCGCTTGAAGCTCTCCAATGCAGCAGGGAAATCTTGAGTGAGGTATTGCATTTCTGCCGTGCGGGCCACCGATTCTTCAAGGAATTTGGTATCTCCGCTCTCGATAACCGATTTGAAACGCTGAAGTGCTTCGTCGTATTCTTTCTTGCTAAAGGCGATGCTTCCCAGATAATAGTTCGCATTCGAACTGAAAGCGCCTTCGGGGAAGGTCTGCAAATAGTTGATCAGGCTGCGGCGTGCTTCTTCGTTGTTGCCACGGTTGAAGAGTTTCTCAGCGGCAATATAGGTAAGCGAATCCTGTTCGCTGACTTCCAGACGGACATTTCCACCCAGTGAGTTGACGTAGTTGGCGTACGAATTGATGTCGTTCAGATCAATGTAAACCGACTTTAAGTCTTGTAAAGCCACTCTGGCTTCTTCGCTACCCGGATAATTGCTGATCACTTGCTTATAGGCTGTAGCCGCTTTTTCCGGTTGGTTGTCATTGAAGTAAAGCAATCCTAACTGGATACCGGCTTTACGGGCCAGGCTGCTTTGCGGGAATTGCTGTATCAATGTCTCGAAAGCCTGTGCAGCTTGTGAGCTGTTTTCAAGCAATACATAAGAACGTCCTTTTTCGAACAAAGCATCGTCCACATATTGTGATTCCGGATAATCGCGGAGCAGACGGTCCATCGCGCTGATCTTACCCCGGTAATCTTTCTGCAAGCCCAGCAGGAAGCCTTTCTGGTAAACGGAATAGTCGCCGGCAGACGGTTGCAATTGGGCGGCACGTGTATAGTTTTCTTCAGCCTGTGCGAACTGGCGATTCTGGTACAGGCAGTCGCCGATACGGTTGTAAGCATCTGCCAGTGCCGGTGCATCCTGGTTGTTTTCCAGGTTGATATACTGGCGGAAACGGTTTTGTGCCTCTCCGTATTCTTTTAGTTTGAAATAACAATATCCCAGGTTATAATGGGCCAGTGCGTACATATCTGTATTCCGCTGGCGGGTGTTGTTCAGATAAGTACGGTAGTCTGAAATAGCCTGGCGGTAATCTCCTTTGCGGTAATAGGATTCGCCGCGCCAGAAATAAGCGTCATTGCGCGATTCCATATTATAAGAACCCAGGTTGATGGCTTTCGAGAACAGGTCGACTGCTTCATCCAGTTTCATGTTGGTGAAAGCCTGTGTTCCCAGCTGGAACAGAATGTCCTGTTTGGCTTCCAGTATCTTGGTGCTCGGGTGGTTGATCTTATTGATAGAGTTGAGGGCTGCCTGGTAGTTCTTGGTTGTCAGGTAGACTTCCACCAGGTAGTCGTTTACTTTGTCGGCATATTGAGAGTTCGGGAAATCATTCAGGAAATCTTCGAAGATCGTAACCGATTCGCCGAATCCGGTAAAGGCCGTTTCATGGATCAGCAATGCATAATTGAACATGGCTACTTCCTGAATCTGTTTGTCGAATGAAGAGGTTGCCGCAGCCTCGAAAGCCATACGGGCATTGTTCTTGTCTTTCAGCTTCAGGTAAGATTGTCCGAGATAAAGGTAGGCATTCTGCGAGAGTGCGTCGTTTTCACGTACTGTCTGCGACAAGGCGTTTACAGCACTGCTGTAATTCCCTTTATTGAAGTAGCAAACACCCAGAATGTACAAATCTCCTCTTAACGGACTGTCGGTCGACGATACATATTTGCTCAACATGTTGATCGCCTTGTCCTGGTTGCCCAAATGGTAATAGGAATTACCTAGGATACGGTACACTTCGCTGTTATTCTTGCTGTTCGGATAGGAGGAGAGAAGTTCTTCCCCTTCGCTCACTACCTTTTCATATTTATTCTGTATGAAATAGATCTGTGTAATATAGTACAAGGATTGCTCGCGGTAATCCGGCATCTCTTTCAGGCGACTGAACTCTACCAGCGCGTTATTGTATTTGCCGGTTGCATAATCGATATAGGCCACATAATAGGTGGACGCTTCACGGTACTTGGTACCGATTTGCTGTATCCGCGAAAAATATCCGCGTGCCTTATCCATCTCACCGGTCTGCAATAATGAATAGGCCAGCCGGAAGCTGTAAGCCTCCTGTTGCTCCGGACTGAGCATGTCTATATCCGATTCGTTGAACCAGAAAATAGCTTTCTGGTATTCCCCGCGTTCGAAATGAATGGAACCGATCAGGAAATTCACTTCATCGCTATGGCGTGAAGCCGGATAATCTTCCAGATAATCTTTCAATAGTTCGTCGGCATTGGGACGTCCCTGTTCATAAGCTGCATATACGATCATATAGTCAGCTTCCTGGATCAGGTCGGCATCTTTCGAATGCTGTTTGTAGGCTTCCAACTTATCGATACAACCCGGATAGTTCTTTAAACTAAACAATTCTTTACCTTCTATGAACAAACGGTCCGGTGCCTCAAACTGGTACGACCGTTGCCCGCTAGCCACATGACTTCCTACCACCAGGCACAGTGGAATAAGTATTCTTTTCATCGCTCCTTCGCTTTAATATACAGATAATAAACAGTCTCTGTTAGTTCTAAGTTGCAAACTTACATAAAAAACACCGATTTATATGCTTGCTTGCTAAAAAAGGAGAATATCCCTACACTCCTTATAACAGCACCTGAAAAAAACGTGTTAAAATTGCGTTAACATAAACCGCCCTTGAAGGTCCGTTTTGTTAAAGTTTTTCCTCCATTTTAACACCAATCCTAGGGAGTGGAGGTTAAGTGGAGCTTCACTGGAGCTAATACGGAGGTAAAACGGCAATTTTTGTGTTAAAATCGATAAGGATATTTGTGTATATTTAACCGGTTTTCCGTGAACACATTTTTGGTTGGAGGGGGCGTTTTGCACTTAGTGAGTGGGAAGGATCATAAAAATAAAACCGCCGCGAATCACTTCGGGGCGGTTTCGGTTTCCACTTTTACCATCAATTATGTTTTATATAATTATGTGGAGTATTTTTTGTTCTTGTTTTATCGTACCATCTTGTAATAAGTTTTCTTAGCCCAAAAGAGATTTGTGTAATAACCACTTGGCTCTTCGTAGTTCTTAGCGATAGCTGCTTGGCAGTTTTCGCTATTATAAGTCAACTCATCGTTTGGATAAGGCAAACGGTTGGGAGGTGTTGGGAAACCTGTTACCTGGTTATCAGTAGCAAATTCAACAACTGGATAACCGGTACGACGTACCACGTTCCAAGCACTTAGCTTGTCCAAGAAACCGAAGTTCAGCCATAATTGTGTACAGATAGCTTCCTGTGTCGGTTTCCAAATGCTTTCAACATAGGCTGTGATAGCTTCGTCTGTTGGTCTGACTAATGGACGGAATCCTCTGTAACTATCGTTGCCATTTTTATGAAGCGTGCTTGTTTCTTTCATATCCCAATAATATTCGATAGACTGTTTCACGCCTTCTACGAAATTGGCTTTCGCTTTGTTGGCATCAGCAGCTACGCCATATCCCATCAAGTAAGCTTCCGCTTTGCTAAGGCTTACTTCGGCAGCGCTTAACCATAAGCCGAATATGTTTTCATTACCTTGATATTCTGCCCAACCGGCAGCAGCGATTGTATCGATTACACAGAAATAGTTGGCTTGTGACATGCCCCTTGCTACGTACTCTTTCTGTTTTTCGTCTGTTAAGCTTGTAATTTCTGCTTCAGTCATCATAACATCATAAGCGATGTATTGACCGTCGGGATTACAATCGTACATAACTTCCAGACGTGGGTCGGTATTTTCATCAGGAGTACCGTTTGCCGGCAGGTTCATAGCATCTAGATAGTCTGTGAACAAGCAGACATACCACTTGAACGAAGAGCCTGCGAGAGACTTTTACCGAAGTTGAATTCATCTCTCTGGGTATTGGCTGTCACACCCATGTTTTCCGTATTGTTGTCGATCAATGGGTACTGGCTTGGATTGTTCAGGATTTCAGCAATGGCAGCATGGGCTTCTGCTGTGCAATCACCGGCAGTAGACAAATGAAGGGCAATACGCAAGCGGAGTGAGTTGACATATTTTTGCCATATTGTAGCATCACCTGCTGCGATAGTGTAGTCTTGACGACTTAATGAATTAAGACCGATTGTATTTACATTGCCACTGGCAAAATAGTCACCCACTTCTTTCAGGTCGACAAGGATCTGTTTATAAAGTGCTGCATCGTCCTCATAAACACATTGTTCTTTGGCAGCATTGTATTCACCATCTTTCCAAAGTGTACCGGCACCATTGTAAGGAACATCACCGAACAGAGACAACATTTCATGTAATTGTGATTCTACCAATGTTCTACCCAAATAATAAAATATAATGTTTGAGGGCTTTTCCGTTTCGGAAAGGTTCTCGTAAGTCTGTTCCAACAGACGTTGTTGAGTTAACATATCATAAAAATTCTTCCAACGGTCATCGTAACGACCTTCACCGGATCCCATAAAACGAGCGCGTGAATTGGTTGTACCGATAACTCCGGAAAAGAGACCGGATGTAGTAGACTGTATCCAGTGACGGTAGTAAATCGGGTTCATCCATGTATTTCCTTTGTACATTACGCCGGTGAATACTTGAGGAACACCTACTGTTGTTGTTTGAGAAGGATCTGCATACTTATCATCATACGCTGAATCGGCGCATGAAGAAGCAAGCGATACCAGTGCGATTCCTCCTGCTAACAATGAAAATATCTTTTTCATAAATTCTTCTTTTTAATCTGATTTAATAAGTTGTAAATTAGAAGTTGGCACGAACGGAAAAACCGAATGTACGGGCACTGGCTGTAGAACCGCCTAATTGTGCTTGATAGATCCAGTTGGTACCGTCTGTCGCTTCAGAGTCGAACAATTTTAATGTACGATATACATAGAACGGGTTGCGTACGAAAGCTGAAACCATCAGGTTATTGCAAGCAAACTTTTTAGTCAAGTCTGTCGGCAATGTATATCCTAAGCTGATTTCACGACATTTGATGTAGCTGTTCTTCTGGATGGCATCCTGATAACTCATGCTTGCACCTGTTCCCCAGCCATACATATTGATGTTCGCTTCCATTTGGGTAACAACGATGTCATTCGGAGTGCCGTCTTCTTTTACACCTGGCAGAATCAAACCATTGTCCCAAACATAGTGACCGTTTATCATTGTTTCGCCTCGTTGATAGTTGCCTACTTCGCTTGGGCTGACAACGTGGATGGCACCTTTATCGTCCATTGTTTCAGCATCGCTATAATAGTATAAGCCTCCGGTAGAATGATCGCGAACGCCAACGGCATCGGTGATATTACCTACACACATCATGTACTGCCAAGGAGCATTCAATACATCGCCACCAAAACGGAAGTCGAAAGCCATATCCAATGTGAAGTTTTTGTAGCTTAAACTTGTTCCAAAACCTCCGGTTACTTTCGGCATGGCGTTACCTACTTTGTGACGTTCGGATGTGTCGGTGATGTACAGACCGTTGCTGCCAACGATATAGTTACCATTTTCGTCCGTCTTCCAAGTATAGGTGTACCAGTCACCCATAGATTCGCCTACGTGCGATTCAAGCGAGGCTGCACCACCGTCTACACCACCACTTATATGATTAAGAACATCCAGACCGTCAGCCAGTTTATTGACTGTATTTTTGTTCCAAGCCACGTTGGCACGCAAATCCCACTTCCAATCTTTGTTTTCGATAGGAGTACCGTATACGCTAAATTCAACACCCTTGTTGCTTAACTCACCGACGTTCATCAACATGCTTTGTGCACCCATAGAAGCGGCACTGGTTGTTTGAAGAATCTGGTCTTTGATAGTATTGCTATAGAAGTTGAACTCCATGCCTAAACGGTTATTGAAGAATTTGTTTTCCAAACCGATCTCAAATTCATATTTGGTTTCCGGTTTGATACTTTCATTACCGATGCTTGTATCTATATAGTTGTAGTTATATGTCGATCCTCTCAGTAATGATCCTTGTTTGAATGCCAAAACAGCACGATAAAGTTCAGGAGCATTACCCACAATACCGTAAGAGGCACGAACCTTTCCATAGTTCCACCAAGTCGGCATTTGATCTTTTAATAACTCTGTATAGAGCACACTGGCACTTGCAGAAGGATACCAGAATGAGTTGTTGCCTTTCTTCAAAGTAGAAGTCTTTTCCTGACGGATAGAACCCTCTAAGAATCCCCATCCGTTGTAGCCATAGCTGGCAGTCAGGAAGGCACCTGTCTTAAGCAGGTCTTGTTTATCCATACTTGCATTCTTTGTACCGACAGAGGCATTCAGGTGGAACCAGTTTTCTTGTGTCAGACCTTGGCTGGTGCTAACATCCGATTTGTAATAAGATTCCTGACGAGCTGTCCAACCCAAGTTGGCTGTTATGTTATGAAGTTCATTGAATGTTTTGTCGAACATTAACATCACATCGCTGTACACAATCTGGTAGCGGCTGTTGTTCAATCCATAAGAGTCGCTATACTGACCGTTGGTAGAGAAAATATGTGCGTTTTCTGCACGGTTTTTGTTTTCAATCTTATCAACTGTCAAGTCGGCAGCTGCACGTCCGCTCAAAGTCAATCCGGGGATGATTTCCCAAGTCGGGTTAACAGAACCGATGAAGCGTTGGTGTTCTTCCAGCTGTTCTTTTCCCATGATGTTCCAGAAATATTCACTCATTAATGAGGTAGAACCCATTGGGGTGTAAAGGAATTGTTCATCCGGAGTTAATGTATCGCTTGTTCCACTATTATAAGCAGAGATGCTGTTTTGGTAACCGAGACTTGTCACCGTATGATCGCGTATGTAAGCCACATCGGTAAAACCTCCGAACATACCACCGAAATTGTTAGTCAAACGACTGATACGGTACGGACGGTTTTTGATGTACTGGTTCTGATATGTAGCCGTATAGTTCAACTTGATGGTATTGGTCACATTGAATGTACCGTTCAGGTTGAAGTTGTGCTTATGGTTGTTGGAGTTGAGTTGCATCGCCTTCACATCGTTGTAGGTGTATGAGAAACGTACATTGTTTTTCTCAGTACTGTTGGTCAACGACAGGTTGTAAGTCTGGTTTACACCGGTACGGAAGATATCAGCCCACTGGTTATGGTCGATCGGTTCAAATGCACGCTGTGTACCGTCAAAGTAAGTAACCATCTTGCTTGGATCGTATTTGGCACCCCATGAATAATAAGTTTCACGGTTTGGAGTTGTAATTGCGTTACCGTTGCGGTCTACACGTGACTGACGAAAACCGGTTAGGGCCTCTAAACTGCTGTTACCTAATTGTGAGTTATCATAACCAGGCCCATATTCTTTTTGTATATCAGGCATATAAGCCACTTTGTCGAAACTTACGTTTGCGCTAAAGTCGATCTGTGTACCTGAACCGGCTTTGGCCTTTTTGGTAGTAATCATCACAACACCGTTGGCAGCTTCCGAACCGTAGAGGGCAGAAGCGGCAGCACCTTTCAGGATGGAGATGTTTTCAATATCTTCGGGATTGATATCCACCATACCATTGGAGTTGATACGTTGGTTACCCCAGTAGCCATCGTTGTTTGTATTACCGTTGTGAAGAGGAACACCATCCATGATAATTAACGGCTGAGTGTTACCGGTAATAGAAGAAAGACCACGAACGGAGATAGAAACAGCAGATGTGCCACCACCGGGAGCCGCTTGAATACGTACACCGGTAGCTTTACCATAAAGTCCGGTAGCAATGTTAGAACCACCGGTTCTGGTTAATTCTTCAGAAGAAACGTTACTTACAGCATAACCTAATTTCTTGGCATCTTTCTTGATACCCAAAGCCGTAACCACCACTTCGTCCAATTTTTGAGTGTCTTCAGCAAGTTTGACGTTCAACGAAGCTTGTCCCGTGTAAGTGATTTCTTGAGTGGCATAGCCGATAAAAGAAATCTGGATAACGTCTCCGTTTTTTACTCCTTCCAAGTTGAACTTACCATCCATATCGGTAATACTACCGTTAGTGGATCCTTTGATCACAACTGATGCTCCGGCCACAGGTCCGAAATCATCTTCTACAACACCGCTTACTTTACCACTTTGTTGGGTAATAGCGGTTTCTTGCTTTTCTGGCGCTGAATTGGCATATACACTTGTAGGAAGTGTTATTGCTCCTGCGACAAGAATTAAGCTGACAGGTTTGAAGTGTTTCAACATAATTAATGAGTTTATTTATAATAATACTAGTGTTAGTGGAGTTGCTTTAGATTTGACGTTTATTGATGTTTTTGATCTTAGTTCTAAAAGAACTATGTTGGAACAAGAATAAAAAGACTATAATTATCAATA
>NZ_QSDP01000013.1:0-75531 GCF_003463685.1 Parabacteroides sp. AM58-2XD | reverse complement strand
TAGTTAAATATTTATTTATGTTTGTTTGTTAAATAAATAATACAGTAATTTGTCAGACAAATAGGATTAATAGTATTATAAACCACAAATTAATATATATGGACAAATTAAAAATATACAATCAATCTGTCACCCTGGTGGATCAGGTAGAAGATAAGCTGCTTAATTACTTTAAGAACAATGATTTGCGTACAGGTGATCCGATCCCTAACGAATTGGAGTTGGCGGCTACTTTAGGTGTTGCCCGTAATGTGTTGAGAGAGGCACTTAGTCGCCTGAAAATGATGGGTATGATTGAATCACGTACACGGCGTGGGATGATTTTAACAGAACCTTCTATATTGGGAGGAATGAAACGGGTCGTCGATCCTCGTATTTTAAGTGAAGAATCTTTGTTTGATATATTGGGTTTTAGAATTGCTTTGGAAATAGGTATTTGTAGTGACCTTTTCAGAAATATAACTTCTGAAGATATAGCCGAACTTGAAGAGATCGTGAAAATGGGAGTGATGTTTGAAAATAATGAATATGCACCGGTCAGTGAATTTACCTTTCATGCAAAACTTTATGAAATAACAGGGAATAGAACTATTTCTGAATTTCAAGGAATTATTCACCCTGTGATGGTCTTTGTAAAAGATAAATTCAAAGACCTGTTGGAGCCGATCAATATAGAGATGAAGGAAAAAGGAGAGATTGTGACTCATGAAGATCTGCTTGAGTTTATAAAGAAAAAAGATGAAGAAGGTTTCCGTAGGGCTTTGGAGAAACATTTTGCCGTGTATAAAATATTTATGAATAATAGAGTATAGCATTTGAAAAACAACCTTGAAATGATCTACGATACTATAAAAAAACTCATTTTCTTTTTATTTTGCTTGTCTGTTTCTCATCAGGTTTTGGCATTATCCCCTCTATCGCGTGATAAGATAGAATGGAAGAACTCCTTATGTCTTCCTGCTGTCGATAATGAACCCAATATCGGAGTGGCAGGTGCTTTTTCCGGTTTTATTGGAAATACGTTAGTCATTGCAGGCGGTGCTAATTTTCCGGAAGCGATGCCCTGGGAGGGAGGAACGAAGGAATGGTGGAATACCATCTATTATATTGATGCAAAAGATTCATCGGCTACATGGAAAATAGCAGAAGAGGTCTTACCAAATTCCCGGGCTTATGGTGTGTCTGTCGAGTTGCCGGGAGGTTTGCTGTGCATCGGCGGATGTGATTCCATTCAGTGTTATAAGGATGTTTTTCTTATCCGGAAAAAGAACCGGCAAATAGAATTGTCATTATCCTGGCCTGCCTTGCCTGTCCCTTTGGCGAATGCGACCGGTGCCCTTTTAAATAACTGTATTTATGTGGCAGGGGGACAAATCAGTATGAAAGAACAGGCTGCAACCGGCCATTTTTATAAATTAGATCTTTCAGACCTGAAAAAAGGATGGCAGGAACTTGCTACATGGCCGGGAGAGCCTAGAGGTTACGCTGTATCTGCCGTACAGAGTGATGGGTTTGATAAATGTTTTTATCTGTTCAGCGGCAGAAACTACCAGGCAGACGGAACAGTGAAAGTGTTGACTGACGGATTCGTTTATAATCCGCGGATGAAAAGCTGGAAGAAATTAGACCGGCAGTTTCCTGTGATGGCTGGGACTGCTTTGCCAACCGGGATTAATCATATCCTATTGTTTGGCGGTGTTCCGCAATTGATTCCCGGTTCTGTCGATCATCCCGGTTTTGATAACACGGTAAGGCTGTATCATACGATCACAAATACATTGGTAGAAAGAGAAATATCTCCTTATATTCTTCCGGTAACGACCAGTATTGCAAAAAAAGATAACGCTTTTTATATTACAAGCGGTGAAGTGAAACCGGGAATCCGTACACCTGAAATAGTACAAGGGGAAATTATCCCGTTTGAGAAAAAGCTTGGATTTTTGAATATTGCAGTGATCGGTATCTATTTTGCATTGTTGGCATGGATCGGTTACTATTTTTCAAAGAGACAGAAAAATACGGAAGATTATTTTAAAGGAGGGGGACGATTGCCTTGGTGGGCGGTGGGATTGAGTATTTTCGGTACTAGTCTGAGTGCGATAACATTTATGTCGATACCGGCAAAAGCCTATGCTTCCGATTGGAGTTATATGCTGGTTAATGTCGGTATATTAATGGTCGTACCGGTGATACTCTATTTGTTTATTCCCTTTTATCGTAAACTGAATGTTACGACAGCGTATGAATATTTGGAATTACGTTTTAATTCGTTGATCCGGGTAATTTGTAGCCTTGCTTTCATTTTGTTTCAGGTCGGTCGAATGGGGATTGTTATGTATCTTCCAGCAATAGCATTGAATGTGATAACCGGTTTCGATATATTTTTATGTATTGGTTTGATGGGTGTTTTAAGTCTGATCTATACGATGATAGGCGGAATCGAAGCGGTGGTCTGGACAGACGCTTTGCAGGTGGTGATCCTGTTGGGAGGGGCGATATTGGTTGTGATTGTAGCGGTATTTAATATCCCGGAAGGATTTTCCGGTATTGTTCGTGAAGCCGCTGTCGATAACAAATTCTCTCTGGGCAGTTTTGATTTCAATTTGAAACAATCTACATTATGGACGGTTTTGATTGCTACATTTTTTACAAACCTGACGACTTATGGTACCGATCAAACGATGGTTCAGCGTTATATGACGACCGGAACGGAAAAGCAGGCCCGGAAAAGTGTATTGACAAATGCTGTATTGACTATTCCTGCCACATTGCTGTTTTTCTTTGTCGGGACGGTATTATATGTTTATTATAAACACAACCCGCTAGAACTCAGCATAACTGTTTCTGACGGAGATGCGATTCTCCCTTGGTATATTTATTCCGAGTTACCTCAGGGAGTGGTCGGTCTGTTGATTTCCGGGATTTTAGCAGCTGCCATGTCCACATTGAGCAGTAGCATGAATTCAGCAGCGACAGCCTATGTGACCGACATTCATTCAAAAATAAATCACCATAAGGTCGATTTGAAGGTGGCTAAGATTGCTACGATGTTATTGGGAGCGGCCGGAATTTTATTCGCTTACCTGATGGCTACCTGGGATATTAACTCGTTATGGGATGAATTCAATAAAATACTGGGAATCATTTTGGGCAGCCTGGGAGGATTGTTCCTGCTCGGAATGATTACACGAAGAGCCAATGCGACAGGGGCTTTGTGTGGTATCATTGGGAGTATTATGGTGCAGTTGACAATGATACATTTTGAGACCGTTCATCTCTTATTATATACAACAACCGGTTTTGTCTCCTGTTTCGTTATAGGCTATCTGGTCAGTTGTTTGTTTCCGGGTGATAGGAAAAATATAGATCATCTGACAATCTATAAAGTATTGTCCAAATAAAAAACAAAAGCAAATGAAAAATTATCAACGTCTGAAAGGACTGATTGCCGCATCTTTTACTCCGATGGATGCGGAAGGAAAGGTTAATCTGCCTGTGATCGGTAAGTATGCCGATCTGATGGCAAAGTCAGGAATGACTGGAGTGTTTGTTTGCGGTACGACCGGTGAATCGCTGTCGTTGACCGTGGAAGAGCGGAAAAATATCCTGGAACAATGGGTGAAATCTGCCGATGGCCGGTTTAAGGTTATAGCCCATGTCGGGAGCGATTCCCTCTTTGAATCGATGGATTTGGCGAAACATGCTTATGAATCGGGAGCAGATGCGATTGCGGCAATGGCACCTTGTTTCTTCAAACCGGCTACGGTTAAAGAGTTGATCGCCTTTTTTGCTCCGATAGCAAAGTGCCGAAGAGCTTCCTTTTTACTATTACAATATGCCTTCCATGACGGGAGTATCGTTGCCGGTGGCAGAGTTTTTGGTAGAAGGAAAAAAGAGTATACCCAATTTAGCCGGAACAAAATTTACCCATAGCAACCTGATGGAAATGGGTGAATGCCTGGCATTAAATAATGGAGAGTTTGAAGTTCTGCACGGATATGACGAAATTCTGATTTCCGGACTGGTGTTCGGTGCTGAAGCAGGGGTAGGCAGTACCTACAACTATTTGTCGGATGTGTATCTTGGAATTATGAAAGCAATGGAGTCTGGTGATCTGGAGACAGCCAGAAAATTGCAGATGAGATCGATTGAAGTAGTAAAAATAATAATTAAATACGGAGGAGGTGTAAGAGGAGGAAAAGCTATTATGAATTTGATCGGCATTGACTGTGGAAGCTGCCGGTTACCCATCGCCCCATTCAGCGATGAGGAATATAAATCACTAAAAGAAGACTTGATGAAAATCAACTTCTTTGATAAAAAATAGAAAAAAGAAAAGGGGCAGATAAACTTTGGCCGGCTTATAACCCCTGATCTTACTTTAAAATATTCTTTAAAAGCGATACAAAGATGAGAAAATTAGATGGATTTAAATGCCTTTTTATTGTTTTGTTGACAATTTTTGGGACGATTAGTTCTGTAGTTGCACAACAAAGCAGTTTACAGACAGAAATGGAAATCAGTGGTATAGTGAAAGATGCAACAGGTGAGCCTGTTTTAGGAGCGGCTATTATTGTCAAAAATACTACAATTGGTACGACAACAGACCTGGATGGTAAATTCACACTCAGAGTACCGAAAAAATCACAACTGGACGTTTCTTTTATTGGTATGACAACTGCGGAGGTGAAAGTAACGGATAAAACTTTTTACGAAATTATATTGAAAGACGAGTCTTTTGCACTGGATGAAGTCGTCGCTATTGGTTATGGAACCCAATCCAGAGCCACAGTAACTTCCGGCGTCGTTTCCGTAAAGAAAGGAGAATTGCTGAGTTCTGTCTCTGCATCTCCACTAAATAATTTGCAAGGAAAAGTGGCAGGTCTGGATATCCGTCAGACGACCGGTCAGCCGGGGGCGCAACCTGTTGTTCTGATCCGTGGCGGTTCGACAGATCCTTCCAAGGATACTCCGCTGTTCGTTATTGACGGTGTATTACGCGACAATATGAACGGTATCAACCAGGAAGATATCGAGTCAATGGAGGTTTTAAAAGATGCGGCGTCAGCAGCAATCTACGGAGCAAAGGCGGCGAATGGTATTATTTTGATAACCACAAAACAAGGCTCTTCAAAAGATGGAAAAGCGACAATTAACGCCTCTTATCGGTTAGGTATAGAACGTATTCGTACACATTATCCGTTTTCAAACGCAGAGGATTATTTGTATGCTTCCCGTCTGGCAGGAGCGAGGGTAATAAACGATGCAAACGTGACCGGCCGCCTGGAAGGTGGAGCCTATCCGTATTCAACAGGGAATATAAATTATAAAAATGGTTCGTTGATCGGTTACGGATATTCCCGCTTTACGACAGAATACATGGATGACCTGGTCGGTAATATGGGACAATCTTATGTTGATGACCTGCTGGGTAATCAGGGATATCAGACAATGAAGGACCCTTATTCAGGTAAAACCCTTATTTTTAAAGATAATAACTATCAGAAAGATGTACTTTTCCAAACGGGGCTGACGCATAATTATGATGTGAATGCCTCCGGAGGGAATGATCGTGCGAACTATTACGTCAGTTTAGGTTACATCGATGCCGAGGGCATGGTTTTGGGAACAGGATATGACCGGTTCAGCCTGACCGCTAACGGTAATTATAAGTTGCAGGATCATATAAGCCTATCGGTTGGCCTCAAACATTCAACAATAGCCAATAAATCGACAGACCCTGAAAATTCAGGGACCAGCACTCTGGACCGTTCTTCCCGCTATCCGACAACTTTCCGTTTGTATTATGATGACGGGACACCGGGTATCGGCGAATCCGGCGGTTCTCCGCGAAACCGTTTGCATGAACTGTATTATCAGGATATTACAGATAAAGCCTATCGTAATACATTCCAGCTGGGATTGGATTGGAAAATCATTGAGGGACTGCATTTCAAACCGTCGGCATCTTATTATGTGCAGGAAAACATTTATCGTTTTTTTGAAAAATACAATGATTTCAACAAAGGGCGCAAGACCTTGGAGAGACACGACCAGCGCAAGCAAATCATGGCAGATGCCGTATTCACTTATGACAAGAAGTTTAAGAAGAATACGATTAACGCACTGTTGGGTATGAATTACACGAAGAATGATAATTATTTTCTGAAAGGAACAGGCTCGGAAGCCCCGACCGATTATATCCCGACACTTGCCCCGACGAAACCGACAGAACAACGGACAACATCTACGCTGGAAAAAGAAATACTTGTCGGTTTCTTTACCCGTGTGAATTATGATTACGACCGCCGTTATTTGCTGACTGCCTCTTTACGTTACGACGGAGCCTCTCAGTTTGCGGAAGATCATAAGTTTGCTTTGTTCCCCGCATTCTCCGGCGGCTGGAATATGCATTATGAAGAATGGTTCCCGAAACAAATTGCCAGCCGTTTAAAACTGAGAGCCAGCTGGGGCCAGACCGGTAATAACAAACTGTCATATTCAAATACACAGGGTGAATATGCCTCTTATTTGTATGGCGGGAATCCGGGTGTCCTGAATAGTGTTCTGGCGAATAACAGCCTGGTTTGGGAAACTACCTCGAATGTGGATTATGGTTTTGATGCCGGATTTCTGAACAATCGTATCGAGTTTTCTTTTACCGGCTATAACAAGCTGACTTCTGACCGGTTGTATGATAAATCGCTCCCTGCCCAGACCGGGTTTAGTTCTATAAAGGCTAATTTGGGTGTTGTTCAGAACAAGGGTATTGAACTGTCATTGACTGCCCGTCCATTGTCCGGAGGTCCTGTCAGTTGGGATATTACAGCTACTTTTGCCATGAACCGTACTTATATGAAAGAACTTCCTGATAACGGACGCGATAAGAATCGTGTGCAGGGCGGTCTGATCTGGGATACGAAGAGCGGAACATATATTGAAGCCGGAGGCCTGGCTGAAGGAGAACGGATCGGCGGACGTTGGGGATATAAATACCTGGGTGTTTATGATACCGATGAGGCGGCTGCACTGGCTCCTGAAGATACAAAAGTCTCCGGTTCTAAAATAGGCAAAAACAAAGTGGCCGGTGATGCTATATGGGCCGATATGGATGGAAACGGAGTTATCGACGATAAGGATATCGTGTTTATCGGTTGGGCTAACCCGGACAAAAAGGGAGCATTGATAAACACATTGGGTTATAAAGGGTTTACGTTCCGTTTTGTGGTCGATTATGCCTTGGGCCATTCGATAGCAAATGTGTGGAGATGCCGTGCCAACGCCAATGCCCGTAATGCGATTGTTACGACAACCGACGTAACAAACGGTAATATCTGGTGGAGTCAGGGAGATGCCGCCACTGCTAAATATCCTCGTTACGATGTGGCTTCCGACTGGGATAACGGCTATCGTAACCACATGCGTACCATCGCTTATGCCGGTATGAACAGTAATGGAAACGCAGATAATACGGCGTATTATTCTAAAGGTGATTACCTCTGTTTCCGTGAAATCTCATTAAGCTACGACCTGCCTCGTTCTATTTGCTCCAAATTGAAAATGCAGGGGATATCCCTGACTGCCGGTGCAAATAACCTGGGTTATATCACTGCTTTTGATGGTTTGAACCCGGAACAGTATGACGGACAGGAAACAGGTGAGTATTTTATTCCGATACAATTCAATTTCGGTGCAAGATTAACTTTTTAAATTGGTATGAAAATGAAAAAGATATGGATATTTTTATGGATTGTGTGTTGTGCTTTATATAGTAGTTGCAGTTTACTGGAAGTGGAACCTGTCTCTACAATTACATCACAGTCATTCTGGAAAAACTCCGGAGATGCGAAAGCATATCTGACAGGTATATATAATAAAGTACGCGCGTTGAATAATACTTCTTTATATGGAGAAGACAGGGGAGATGCCTTTAAAGTGGGAGAGATCGGACCTTCCACAAATGCATGGGCTCAAAATCTGCTTGAAAACAATGCCCCTTCTTACCGGGATGCCTATAACATTATACATCATACCAATCTTTTGTTGTACAAGATTGACGGTTTGAGTTTTACAAATGAAGCGGATAAAAACAGAATCAAAGCGGAAACTTATTATTTGCGTGCCCAGACATATTTCTTTTTAGTACGTATATGGGGAGATGCGCCTATTCTGCTGGATCCTGTTCTTTCTGATAAGATCGAACTGAAACCCCGTTCCCCGAAGGAAGAGGTGATGAAACAAGTCTTGTCGGATATCGAACAGTCATTATCTTTGTTCCCGGAGGAAGGTTTTGTAAACAAGAACTACTCATCCAAGCCCGCCGCTTACGCTTTGAAAGCGGATGCACTGTTATGGAAAGCTAAAGTGTTGAATGGAGGAGACTCCGATCTGAATGAAGCGGTCAATGCAATTAACGAAGTGGAGAAGAGCGGTGTGGAACTTCTTCCTGAGTATGCCTCTGTTTTTAATAATGCAAATAAAAGAAATGCGGAGATTATTTTCTCCCTGTATTTCGAACGTTATGAAACGGGCAATCTTTCCATTGCGACGAATACGACATCGAGAACCGATAACTTGTCGATGGCTGTTAATCTGGATGAGGCGGCAACGTCTCCGAATCAGAGTCGCCATGTCTATGCTCCAAGTGAGAAGACCAGGGCGCTTTATTTGAAGTATCCGGGAGATAAACGCTACCAATCAGCCATGATCGATCTTGTTGATAAGGATGGCAACCTGATTTTAACACAGACCAATAAGTTCAGAGGAAAAGTTTATACGGATGACCGTTATTTTGATGATGATTTGATTGTATATCGTTGGGGTGATTTACTTTTGTTACGTGCAGAAGCAAATGCCGCGTTGAATAAGATACAGGATGCTTTATCTGACCTGAATGCCGTCAGGCAGCGTGCCGGCTTGGATAATTATGCCGGTCCGGCCGACAAGGCGAGTGTGGAGAAGGAACTTTGTGATGAACGTCTGAGAGAGCTCTTTATCGAGCAGAAAAGATGGTTCGATCTGGTTCGTTTCCATTCGGGAGGAGCGATTAATATTTATAATGAAGTACCAAATCTGAATGATAAGCCGGGCTTTCCGTTATACTGGCCGATCAATTATAATGATATGGTATTGAATGATCAGTTGAAACAAACTGACGGATATGAATCGGATGTACAAAGATAATTCGCAGGAATAATATCTATTGAATTTTAAAATATATGAAGATGAAAAAGGGTTTATTATTGTTTCAGACGTTATTGCTCGGTTCTGTATTGCCTGTAATGGCACAGCAGGTAAAACCAAATTTACCCTGGGTGGATATCTCTTCTGACAGGGGACGCCAGATCGTCCTCTCAGAAGGAACACCTGAGTTGTATAACGGACATCCTACCACTGTGATGCTCGATGACAATAAAACGATTTATTGTACATGGAGCTTCGATCATGGAGGTGATGCCGGATTACTGGCAGTCAGTAAAGATTCGGGCTTGACCTGGACCAAACAGGCGGTTCCCGAGGACTGGTCGACTATGCGGAACTGTCCGAGTATATACAACCTGAAGGATAAGAAAGGTAAAGAACGCTTATTTGTCTTTTGCGGCCAGCCGGATATGCCTATGACTTACAGTGAAGACGGCGGAAAAAGCTGGAGTCCGGTTAAGAGGCTGGGTAAACCTTGTGTCATGGCTTTTTCCAGTATTATCCAATTGAAAAATGGAGATTATCTGGGGTTATACCATCGTGGACTGAATGACCAGGACCGTCCCCCGTTGACTTTGTGGCAATCGATATCCCATGATGGCGGTCTGACCTGGGAGGAGTCGACTTTAGTAGGAGAGATGGAGGGCCGTGCTCCCTGCGAACCTTGCGTGATCCGTTCGGAAGACGGTAAACGTCTGATTTGCATTGCTCGTGAAAATAAGCGTGTCGGAAACTCTTTAATGATGGTATCGACGGATGAAGGACAAACCTGGAGTGCCTTGCAGGAAACGCCCTGGGGACTGACGGGAGACCGGCATGTCATCAAATATGCTCCCGATGGGCGGTTGGTTGCCGTTTTCCGCGATATGGCGCCCGGCAGTCCGACCAAAGGACATTTTGTAGCCTGGGTAGGACATGAAAAAGACTTGCGTGAAGGAACTTCCGGCCAATATAAGATCAAACTGCTGCATAGTTATGCCGGTTCGGACTGTGGTTATCCGGGTTTGGAAATATTGCCAGACGGGACTATTATAGCAATCACTTATATTAAGATGACTCCGGGAAAAGCGAAACATTCCATTGTGGAAGTTCGTTTCAAATTGGATGAAACCGACGTGAAACTGTAATAAAAGTGGATGTAAGAAAGGTAAACTATCAAAATGACACTACCTTACCGGGAAAATCGGATTAATATACCGGGTAAAATAAAATACCCAACCGGGTAATATTTTTTAACGTATCGAAAAGATACTGGAAAGCCTGGTGTGCTATCATTTAGATAAATACGTATGGCTGATATTTCTGTCGGGCAGTGCGTTCACTTTGATCGGTTACTTTTCTGTTTGCGACGTCCTCATAAATGTTTTGGCGTCCTCATTAATATTTATGAGGACGCCAAAAACATTTATGAGGGCCTCGTGAACAGATTCCTTCCTAATGAAAAGTCGGGGAAAGCAGGGAAAGTATATGATTGAAAAGATGAGTGTTTCTTAACAACTGTACCGTTTATTTTGTTTATTAAGAAAATGGCAGGAGGCCATAAAGTAAAATGAGTTATTGAATCGTTATTTAAAATCGAATATGAGCTTGAAAGAATCGTACTGGAAATATTCCCTGATTACTATTATTCTGGTAATGGGAATCATACTTTTTATTGAGTTTACTCCGTTCCTGGGAGGAATACTCGGTGCTTTTACCATCTATATCCTATTGAGAAAGCAATTGAAGCATCTGACGGAGAAGAAACATTGGAACCGTAGTCTGGTTGCCATACTGCTGTTGCTTGAAACTATTTTGTGTTTTTTGATACCATTCTCCCTTGCTGTCTGGCTATTCGTTAATAAACTTCAGAATATAAATCTGAACCCATCTGAACTGGTCAGTTCTTTTGAGCATATCGCCGACCTGATCCGTGAGAGAACCGGCTTTGATTTGCTGGAGAAAGATAATATCGCATCCATTGTTTCCGTGCTGCCTAAGATCGGACAAGCCTGATGGGCGGAATTAGTGGCTTTGCAGTGAATGTGGCAGTTCTGGTTCTTATCCTTTATTTTATGCTGATCGGAGGGAGTAAGATGGAAACATACATTTATGAAATCCTGCCCTTCAGCAAAGAAAATAAACGCGAAGTACTGAAAGAGATCAATATGATCGTTACCTCCAATGCGATCGGTATCCCTCTGCTGGCAATCATCCAGGGTGTTATCGCGATGATCGGATATTGGGTGTTTAATGCGCCTAGCCCGTTTTTATTCGGTTTTCTGACCTGTTTTGCGACTATTATTCCAGTTGTGGGAACTGCTTTGGTGTGGCTGCCTCTTGCCGTTTACATGGCTTTGACCGGCGATTGGGTAAATGCGCTGGCTTTGACAGCCTATGCACTGATCGTTATCACTAACGTGGATAACCTGATTCGTTTTATCTTACAGAAAAAAATGGCGGATACCCATCCGCTGATCACGATTTTCGGAGTAATAATCGGTTTGTCCCTGTTTGGTTTTATGGGAATTATATTCGGTCCGCTCCTGATCTCTGTCTTTATACTTTGCTTTTCGATGTTCAAAAAAGAGTATTTGGATAAATAAAGGGGAATGACCCCGTTCAATAACTGAACGGAGTCATTTTTGCATATGCTTTATAGTCTTTGATCATTCCCGGATAGCCCTCTTCGGCACGCGGCAGGTAACGGAAGCCGGAGACTGTTACCGTCTCGCGCAAATCAATGACTACCTGATGCGGGTATTTGGCTCCTCTGGCCGTACTCCAGTAAGTGGATTCCTGCAAGTCGAATATTTTATCGGCGGTAAAATTACCTCCGTAAGTTTCTTCGCTGTCTGCATAAGCGATCTTCCAATGCTGGCGGCTGAGCGGTTTGCCGTTCTCATCCAGCAGATAAAACTCGGCGATGGCAGCGTTGTCTTTTCCATCCTGGGCGTTGAGGGCTTCCAGACAGAAATGACTGGCCTGTACAGGAGCATCGAATTTTACCTCCTGCCAACCGTTTCCTGCCTTTAAAGAACCTTGTCCCACAGGCTTTTCGTTTTTCAGGTTCAGGTTTTGCCCTTCTTTGCGGTTGGTAAGCGGTGCTTCCGGACGCAACATGTCGAGTATCGGTGTTTTCAGACCTTTGACAGATGCTTTTTCCGGTCCTTTCAGGTCGAGAACGATAATTTCGTTTTCTCCCTTTTTAAGCCAGCAACCCGGCATAAATAATGTTTGCTGAGGGCCGATTTCCCAGAAACGTCCCATGGCTTTTCCGTTTACCCATACCATACCTTTTCCCCAGGTCTGCATATCCAGGAATACATCGCCGGGAGTTTCGAGATTGAAAGTAGCACGGTAATAAGCAGGCGCTTCAACCTTTTTACCCGGTGTATATTTCTTATCTTTTACAAATGAATAGTCTACAGGGAGATTATATACCTGCCAGTCCTTCAGTTCGTCGGATGAGGATTCGGTGATCAGTGCCACTTTGTTCGTGATACCTTTCCGGTCGTGTATCGCCTTGTCGAAATTGACACGTCCCATTGCTTCGATCAGGATATCCAGTCGGGCGCCGGCAGCTGTAGCCGGTAATTTAATCGTGAATTCTCCGCGGCGGCGGTCCAGGCGGCCAATCAGTTTACCGTCGATGAAAACCTGTGCCCAATCATGCACTTCGTCTATTAATAAGGTGGTACCTGCTTTGACTGCCGGCAAGGTGGTACGATACAAGATGCTGCCCCAGCCTTGGTCGAACTGCTCCATCGGTTTGATGTCGCGGCTGGTTTTAGGTTCCGGCAGGTTCTCGAATAACAGAGCCGTCTCTTTCAGTTCAAACTCGGGTATCTCGATCACCGGGAATGCGTCGGGAATTTCGGGTTGTACTTCACCCGGAGCCATATAGTTTGCCATGAATTCGCGTAGTTTGTGATATTTGGGTGTTGCCCAACCTGCTTCGCTGATCGGGGCATCGTAATCGTATGAACTGCACATGGCTGAATAGGCCGGACTGTTTGCGCCTCCCCAATGTCCGAAGGTCGTACCTCCGTGGGTCATATAGAGGGAGAAAGAAATATTGCGGTCCAGCATGTCCCTGAGTCCGGCAATCATTGTTTCCGCATCACGTGTTTCATGTTTCCGTCCCCAATGGTCGAACCAGCCGCTCCAGAACTCGCTACACATTAGCGGGGTGTTCGGACGTACTTCTTTCAGCTTTTTGAATTGTTCGTCGATATTGGCTCCGGTACCGAAATTAACGGTCCATACCAGATCGTCGAGTGCATTGTTCAGGAAGTTGGAACTCCAGTCACACTGGAACAGGGGAACGTCGGTAAACCCGGCATCGCGCAGGATATCCCGGTTTTTGGCAATATACGACTTATCGGTCGCATAAGAACCATATTCGTTTTCAACCTGTACCATAATAATATTACCGCCCCGTGTAATCTGCCTGTCGGCCAGTTGTTTGCCGATCTCATTCATATAGATACGTGTACGTTCTATGAAATACGGGTCGTTTGTACGCAGCTGTATATCTTCTTTTTTCAATAACCACCAAGGCAGGCCTCCCATTTCCCATTCGGAACAAACGTACGGGCCGGGACGGAGCATGATATACATACCGTTTTTCTGAGCCAGACGGCAGAATGCAGCAATGTCGTTTTGTCCGCTGAAATCGAACTCGCCCGGTTTCTGTTCATGGATATTCCAGAACGCATAGATGCAAATCGTATTCATGCCCAACGCTTTGCACATCTGGATACGATGTTCCCAATATTCTACGGGGATTCGGGTGTAATGGATTTCGGCGGCCTTTATAATGAAAGGCTTGCCGTTTAGCAGAAATGTTTTGTCACCGATTTCAAAAGTGCCGTTGCTGCCGGACTGATTTTTACATCCGCTCAGTACGCAAATCAACATGACCATCAGGAGTGTTACGGTCTTCATAAAGTGATTCATGATAAAAATTAAGTTTATAAATAGTTTCAGATGGTAAAAGTAAATAAAAGATAGTAGATCACAGGTATAATAATCAGTCATATTGGATAAAAATCGGCTCTGTTTTACTGAAATTATGTACCTTTGCGGCATAATTCAAGTAAACGTTGAACAAAAATGAAAAAGTTAATGATGATTCCGTTGGTTGCTGTCGGTATGATAACAATGTCGGGATGCAGTCAGTCACCTGTGAAGGAAACTGCAAAAAATGATGCCATCAACCTGGCAAATCTGGACACGACAGTGGCTCCCGGTACAGATTTCTATCAGTACGCTTGCGGAGGCTGGATAAAGAACAATCCTCTGAAACCGGAATATTCCCGCTTCGGCACATTCGATCAGTTGATTGAGAATAATCAGGAACAATTGCGTACGCTTATCACAGAGCTGGATTCCAAACCCCAGGAAGCCGGAAGCGTTGCTCAGAAGATCAGCATGCTCTATGAAATGGGATTGGATAGTGTAAAACTGAATACGGAAGGGTTGGCTCCCGTCAAGGAACAATTGGATGCAATTAACCGTCTGGGAACGAAAGCGGATGTTGCCAAAATGGTGGCAACCTTGCATAAAGAAGGAATGGCTCCTTTCTTCGCTTTGTTCGTCGATGCCGATGAGAAGAACAGTTCTATGAATATCGTACAGCTGTATCAGGCAGGTCTCGGTATGGGTGACCGCGATTATTATCTGGTGGAAGACGATGCCTCCGTAAAAATGCGCGATGCATATAAACAATTCATCAGCCAGTTGTTCACATTGACCGGTGCTTCTCCTGAGCAGGCCGAAGCTGCTGTCAATGCCGTAATGAAAATAGAAACAGGCATCGCCAAAAGTTCTTTCAGTCGTGAAGACCTGCGCGACAGCCAGAAGAACTATAATAAGATCAAGTTGCAGGAGTTCAAGGCAAACAACAACCCGCTCGACTGGGACGTTTATTTTGAAAGCTTGGGCTTGATGGAAATTGAATATCTCGATGCCAAACAACTTCCGTTCTATGAAGCGTTGGGCGAGTTCATGAAAAATGTTTCTATCGACGAACAGAAATACTACTTGGCTTTTAACCTCTTGAATGCGGCTGCTCCTTACCTGAGTGATGATTTTGTGGCAGCCGAATTTGACTTCTACGGAAAAGTGATGTCCGGAAAGCTGGAACAGAAACCGCGTTGGAAACGTTCGCTGTCTACAGTGAACAGTGCCTTGGGCGAAGCTGTCGGCCAAATGTATGTGGCTAAATACTTTCCGGCTTCTTCCAAGGAAAAGATGCTTGAGCTGGTAGGAAACCTGCAGAAAGCATTGTCGGAACGTATCGCAGGTCTGGAATGGATGAGCGATGAGACAAAAGCGAAAGCGCAGGAAAAACTGTCTGCTTTTATCGTAAAGATCGGTTACCCAGATAAATGGCGTGACTACAGCGCTTTGGAGATCAAGGATGATTCTTACTGGGCAAATGTGTGCCGTTCGAATATCTTCGATATGGAGTACCAGCTGGAACAAGCAGGTAAACCGGTCGACAAAGCCCGCTGGGGAATGACACCGCAGACTGTAAATGCCTACTACAACCCGACAACAAACGAAATCTGCTTCCCGGCAGCTATCCTTCAGCCTCCTTTCTTTAACCCGGAAGCTGACGATGCCGTTAACTATGGTGCTATCGGTGTGGTGATCGGTCATGAAATGACACACGGATTCGACGACCAGGGACGTAATTACGATAAAAACGGTAACCTGGCCGACTGGTGGACTCCCGAAGACGCAGCCCTCTTTACGGAACGTGCCGACCGTCTGGTTCAGCAGTACGACAATATTATCGTTGCAGACAGTGTTCATGCGAACGGACGTTATACATTGGGAGAAAACATCGCTGACCAGGGCGGTTTGCTGGTTTCTCACCTGGCTTACCTGAATTCCCTGAAAGGTAAAACTCCGGCTCCGATCGACGGATTCACAAACGAACAACGTTTCTACCTGGGATATGCAACCTTGTGGGGACAAAATATCCGTCCTGAAGAAATCCTGTTGCTGACAAAGATCGACCCGCACTCATTGGGTAAATGGCGTGTAAATGCCGCTTTGCGTAATATCGACACCTTCTATTCGGCATTCGATATTAAAGAAGGCGACCCGATGTACATGCTGCCTGCCGAACGGGTAGTTATCTGGTAATACATAGAATATATAATGTGAAGGAGGTGTAGCAAAACAGGCTTTTGCTACACCTCCTTTTTATATCTCTGAATATCGCTTTTACGCAAAGATGAACTTCAGTATAAACAAGGCTGCCAGTATATACATGGTGATGCTGATATCCTTGTGCTTGCCGCAGAACAGCTTTACCAATACATAGCAGAGCAGTCCCAACACCATCCCGTCGGCAATGGAGTAGGTGAGGATCATCATAATGATGGTGATAAAAGCCGGTAGTGCTTCCGACATATCCTCCATGTCGATTTTGGAGATCGAATCCATCATAAACACGCCGACAAGCACCAGTGCCCCGCTTGTGGCTGCACTGGGAATCAGCAGGAACAACGGCGCAAAAAACAAAGCCAGGATAAACAGCAGTCCGGTTATCAGTGAAGTGAAACCCGAACGTCCTCCTTCCGCAATACCCGAGGCACTCTCCACATACGTCGTTATGGTGGAACTTCCCATCATCGCCCCGATCGTAGTACCTATCGCGTCGGACATCATCGCCTCTTTCACATGCGGGATATGCCCGTCTTCTCCCATGATCCCGGTCTTCGAAGCCAGGCCGACCAATGTCCCTACCGTATCGAATATATTCATAAACAATAAGGTAAAGATCACTACTGCCATATCCAGTGTAAAGAACTCGGAAAAATCGAACTTACAGAATGTCGGTTCCATCGAGTGGGGCATGGAGACAGGAAGAAATCCTTCCGGTATTTCCGTCACCCCCAGCGGGATGCCGATCAGGGTACAGATCAGGATACTGTAGAACAATGCGCCTTTCACCTTTTTGACAATCAGTATGCCGCTTAACAATATCCCGACCATCGCCAGGACCGAAGACGGCGTAAAGGTCCCGAACATCACATAGGTGACAGGGTTGGATTCAATGATCCCCGCATTCTTCAACCCTATGAATGCAATGAACATGCCGATCCCAGCCGATATGGCATACCGCAGGTTCATGGGAATGCAGTTAAGTATGATCTCCCGGATATTCAGAAAAGTAATAAGGATGAATATCACCCCTTCGACAAACATCGCCGTCATCGCCGTCTGCCAGGAATATCCCATGCCCTGTACCAGCGTGAAAGCAAAAAATGCGTTCAGCGCCATGCTAGGTGCCTGTGCGAACGGCAGTTTGGCCATAAAGGCGAGGAGCAGGGTGGCAATTGCGGAAGCCAGAGCCGTGGCCGTAAAAACCGCTCCTTTGTCCATACCGGTAGTTCCCAGGATGGAAGGGTTTACAGCCAGGATATAACTCATTGTCAGGAATGTGGTTATACCTGCGATAACTTCCGTACGGATTCTCATGGTTTGTTTGTCAAACCCCAAAAGTTTTTGTATCATGCCGGTTTATTTAATCGAATGTCCATTTTACAGCAAGTGTCGGAATAGTATAGAAGCCGTTCCGTCCTCCGAAGTTATGGCTTAACTCCACTTCACTGCCCACACTCAGTTTGAATTTCTCGTCTACGCCTTTTATCTTGTTCAGGTTTACCCATATCTGCGGTTCGGAGAGGAAAATAAAGTTCCCGTGGTCGTTCTTTTCCCGCCACCAGTCGGCAAAGCCACTGAAAGTACACAAGCCGTTCTTGGCAAAATGAAGATACCAGGTGGTTGTCAGCTGGAAATTATTGGGTGTTTTATGCTTCTGGATATATTTGTACATGGCGGTGAAAGTGATTCCCCTGCTGAAATCTTTGCTGTTATAGGTATAGGTGGCACCGCCAGGTAAGCATTGTTGTAGGAGGCTCCCTTCATCAGTCCGCCGTTATACTCTACGTGGATGGAAAAAGGCGGTTGCCAGAAACTCAGTTCGCGGGCAATCTCCCAGTAAGCCGAAGCGACCCCGCTGCTCTTGTAGTCCATATCCACGAAAAAATAGGTGCTTCCCCATTTATCCGGTTTGAACATTTCCACAGTGGAGGTCAGTGCCGGACGCCCGTCCAGGTCCTTGTCGTACAAGGCGCCTCCGAAATCATAATGTAACTGAACGTTTTGCGCTTTCCCACAGAAAACGGCAAGTAATAGGACTGCTAGGGTAAAAAACTTTCTCATTCTGATCGTTTAAAATATGTATGGAAGCCACAAAGGTATAAAAAAAGCAAGACCTTCAAAAAAGCCCTGCTTTTACACGATTAGATCAGATCTCTGAGCAGCCATGCCAGGTAGCATAAATACACAAGTATAAGCGCCCACCCTTCGGCACGTGAAATCTTTTGTCCGCTTTTCACCAGTGGAAGCAGGAGCAGGGTTAATCCCAGCATAACCAGCAGGTCGACGTAATTGACGTTTTTGGCAGCGATCGGACTTACCACAGAACTGGTTCCCGCTATAGCCAGGATATTGAACAGGTTGGAACCGACAATATTTCCGATCGCAATATCGGGATTCTTTTTGAGGGCCGACACGACCGAGGTGGCCAATTCCGGCATGCTTGTTCCGGCGGCAACGATAGTCAGTCCGATGACCGCTTCGCTGACACCCAGTTCCTGGGCGATGGATACGGCATTGTTGACCAGCAGGTTGGAGGCGAAGATCAGGATCACCAGGCCGCCCACGATATACAGGACATCTTTATACCAGGGTTCAGGTTGTTTCTCCAACTCCCCGATCTGTTCTTCCACTTTCTTTTCATGTTTGCGTGAATAGTACAGGCTGAAAACCGTATAAATAATGATGCCCGCTAAAAAGAAACAACCTTCCAGCCTTCCGAGTACCCCGTTCCAGAACAGGAGCGTGAAGACGGCGGTAGCGGCGATCAGTATGGGAATATCCAGGCGGGTAAGCTGGCGTTTGGCCTGTAGCGGTTGGATGGCGGCGGATATACCGAGAATGGCGGCGATATTGAAAATATTGGAACCGATAATGTTCCCCACGGCTATATCGCCCTGCCCGGATAAGGACGCATTCAGGCTGACCACCAATTCCGGGGCACTGGTACCGAATGCAACGATCGTAAGACCGATCACCAGGTTTGATATCTTTGCTTTCAGGGCTATCTCCGTACTACCCTTTACCAGCCAGCCTGCTCCGATGTAGAGAGCAAACAGCGAAAGAACTAATAATGTTACGCTTGTTATCATGGTCGCAAATTTACTAATCTTTTTATTACAATGTCCGGCTTCCTGTTGTCCGGTGGATGTTGCCACCGTAACCAAGTAAACAGCAAGTTATTTTTTAGGCAGAAAAACGCACCTCGGATAACCCCGGATCGCTCCGGAATAACAGCAGGAAGCAACTAGACATTTCAGTTAGGGTTGTTAGGAATATTCGTATTAGTGATTTAATATTCGTATTCTTCCTTAGGCTCTTTGGCTGCCTGTCTCAGTTGTATGCCACGGAGTATGACCATGGCGACTGTTACCAGCCTAATGCTCCCATTGTTACATCTTTTGTGATAGCGTTTTCAAAATCGGTTGTACCGATCAACACCAAAATGATAAACGACACCATCATGACGGCATCTACCAAATCTTTATTTATCTTCATTTTATTAAACTTTTTAATGGTTACTTTTGTTCAAACATGCTTATTCTTTTTCTTCGATAGCAGTTTCTTCAGCAGAGCCGGTATTGCTCAAACCTTTCATGATGCCATATAATCCATATCCCAGAGCACCCATTACCACCAATAACTTCAGGTAATCGTTAGGAATGATAGAACTACAAGCTAGTACGCAACCAACAACAGTTATAATAACAGAAACATAAATACGTGTTTTATTTGATTTTTTAGTAGACATAATATTTCATTTTTAGTAATTAATAATTAATGACCGGATTGTTTCGAAGCCTTACTTATCAATGTGACAGGCAGTGTCGGCAATCTGAAGAGAACGCATGGCGTTCTTGACAAGGCCTCAGCGAAGCCGGTGTAGCCTTGATCTTTTGATTACTTTTGGATCAAGCCAAAAGTAATTATCAATTACTAAATAATGAGTTTCCGCAGAGCAAACACATGTTCCCCCATACGGCAAAGAAGGGTAGACAGATTTATGGTTTGACATTCTGATACATTTTCCAGCACTTTCCGTTGTGCATTCATCTCCTTCAGGCGGATATCCTGAAGTACTTTTTCCGCTATTTTCAGCGTGCGCAAATGAAATGTATTATTAGTCGATTGAACCGTTCTGCGTGCAGTCAGACCTTTGCTTTCTTTCAGGTCGGTACTTAATACGTTCAGGTAATATTGTACATCCGCAGAACCTTTTTCCTTCATGACTGCCTCTTTTTGAGCCACAGCGATGTTGTCGCTTTCAACCTCCTCCTGGGGAGAAAAAAGCAACATGCCGAAAAGCAGAGTCAATATGAACAGAAAATTTTTCATGCTGCAAAGATATACGAATTCCTATTAAAAAAACAAATCATTGTGGTTTTTGTTTATACTTTTGTCCGTTAAAAGTGAACGAGGAAGATGGAAAGAGAGAAGAGCCTTTTTAAATCATGGGTGGAGGCCGCGCGCCCGAAAACGCTGCCGGCATCGTTAAGTCCTGTGCTGCTGGCATGTGTTTTAGCCTGGTGCGAGGGAGTATTCCGGTTCGTACCGGCCCTTTTGTGTTTTGGAGTAGCTTTGCTGGCACAGATAGCCAGTAACTTTGCCAACGATTATTTTGATTTTAAAAAGGGAGCCGACCGGGAAGACCGCTTAGGGCCCGAGCGTGCCGTCGCTCAGGGATGGATCACTCCGAAAGCCATGCTGAAAGCCACTTTTCTCACCTTGGGCCTGTCGTGTTTCTGTGGATGTATGCTGCTGTTTTATGCCGGGTGGGAGTTGATACCTGTCGGTATCGCCATCGCCCTTTGTGTGCTGGCATACTCCGCCGGACCTTTTCCGCTGGCCTATAACGGTCTGGGCGATGTCTGCGTGGTGCTGTTTTACGGGATCATCCCGGTATGCTTCACCTATTATGTACAGGCACTGTCCTTTTCCCTGTTATCATTTCTGCTGTCCGTATCGGTCGGATTGCTTTCCACAAATATCCTTGTCGTGAACAATTATCGTGATTATGTGCAGGACAAGGCATCGCATAAGCGGACCACCATCGTCCTTTTCGGGCGCAGTTTCGGCCGGATATTCTACCTGTTGAACGGGGTCATGGCGCTTTTACTGGCTATGCCTCTGATGCTGGACGCACCTTGGTGGATACAGTTCCTTTTCGCCGCCTTTTTTGCCCTCTTTTATGCGACCTGGCGGCAACTTTACCGTTTTGAAGGACGCGAACTCAATAAGACCCTGGGCCATACCGCCCGCAATGTCTTTCTCTTCACCCTGCTGTTATCGCTTCTGTTAATCTCGTTAACGACAGGATTATAGCGGAAACACACAGTGTCGTATATTTGTTTATTCGAATATTCTTATAAATGAAACAAAGCCCTGCGGAGTCCCCGTAAGGCTTTTTGTATGCTTTTGGAGAGGATGATCATGGTGACGGCGATGATAATAAGGAGGATGCCGATGGCCAGATTGAATGTGAACGGTTCGCCGAAGACGAGTACACCAACGAAGACGGCGGTAACGGGCTCCATAGCTCCCAATACGGCAGTCAGCGTACCACCGATGTTATGGACGGCCAGTACCAGAGTGATATTTGAAATGACTGTCGGGACAATAGCCAGAAGTATCAGGTTGACTAGCGACATCGTGTCGGGGATCGGTTGTATCCCTTCGTTGGTGCTTGCCTTAATGGAAAACAGGATGGTGCTGACAATGAATACATAGAATGTCAGTTTTCTGCCTGTCATCGTATGCACTCTCGATTTGTTGACGGTAGTAATATAAAGCGCATATCCGACAGCAGACAGGAGTACGATAAATACGCCCAGTACACTTAGCTTCATCTCTCCTTCATTGATCGACAGACGAGCAACCCCGCAGATTGCCAGCCCAATAGCCAACAACGTTACCCACGATGTTTTTTCGCGGAAGAACAATAACATGATAAGTGTAACGAATATCGGATAAGTGAAATGTAATGTCGTAGCTATCCCTGCTGACATGAAATTATATCCCCAGAAAAGAAACATGGCCGAAGCCGTGTAAAAGAACCCTGGCAGGACTAACACCGGTATATCTTTTTTGTCGATACGCAGGGATTCCTTTTTACTAGCCATAATACCCACCAGTGCTATCGAGGCAAACAGAAAACGGTAGAAAAGGATCGAATCAAACTGCATCCCCTTTGCCATCAGCGGCAGGGTGAATAACGGGATCAAACCGAAAGTCGCGGAAGTGGCAATGCCGTATACAAATCCTTTTATGTTACTGTTCATCTTTTTACCTTTTGCTAAAACGGCTGCAAACATACAAAAAAGCCGTGATATTATCAGGTTATATCACGGCTCTTAAATATTATTTCAGATGATTAAACAAGCAATCCAGCTGCCACTTCTTCTGCCACCGCTTCATTTTTGATGGCGGCTACCAGGCAAGACCGAAGTTTATGACCAGTCCCGGGCCTTTTCCGGTTATTACGTTGTCGGATACTTCTACTGCTTCGCCGGTAACGTTGGCACCGATCAGTTTCGGTTCGAAGCCGGGATAACAAGTAGCGTTGCGACCTTTCAGCAAGCCTAGTCCGCCTAAGACCATAGGAGCAGCACAGATAGCGGCAACGATTTTACTGTCGCGATATTGTTGCAGTAAGGCTTCCTTTACCGCTTCTGAATCGTTCAGGTTGGATGCACCGGGCATGCCTCCGGGGAGGACCAAAGCATCCGCATCTGCCAGGTTTGCCTTCTCCAGAGTAGTATCGGCAGTAACCGGAACATTATGTGCTCCCGTTACGACAGGGTTGGCTGTGATGGAAACAGTTGTCACTTCAATACCTCCGCGGCGCAGGATATCGACTGTACCCAAGGCTTCCATTTCTTCGAAGCCGTTGGCTAAAAATACAATTGCTTTCTTCATATTACTTCCTTTATTTTAGTTTATACACATAGGTGATCGTACCACTCTGGTTGTTCGCTCCGCTGATGCTGTTGAACTTAGCCCGTTTGGCTGCATCCAGTGCACTTTTACGCATAGAGGCGTTGTCGATATTGGTACCTCTTCCTATTTCTGCAAATATCACATTCCCTTTCGGGTCTACCGTGATATTGATCACGATCTTGCCTTCTTCCTGGATGGTGTAAGCAGGACGGGGCAGGCCTCCGGCTCCGATGGAACGGCCGTTCAGGTTGAACGAACCGTAACCGCCTACGCCTTCGTTGGCTCCGTGGTCGGAGTTGCCGAACGGACTTCCCTGGTTACCTGTTCCGGTTTCTGCATCGCCCTGGCTGTTGCCTTCTGCACCACCGATACCGAATGCTCCGGCAACGCGGTTGCTGATGGCCTGTTCCTTCTTGCGACGCTCTTCTTCCAGACGCTTCTTTTCAGCCTCTTCGCGTTTGCGACGGTCCTCTTCCTCTTTCCGTTTGCGCTCTTCTTCTTTCTTTTTTTGCTCTTCCTTCTTCTTGGCATCAGCCATGGCAACACTTTCTTCGATGTCCTGCGTAATGACTTCCTCCTTCGGTGTCTCTACCGGTGGAGTAGGTGGAGGGGGAGGCGTGGTCGTTTCCTGTGGCAGTTCCTGTCCTGTATATTTGGGTTCGAAGGTACCGGCTGCGGAATTGACGTTTCCGAAATTGACAAGGACACCCCCGTCTTCTTCCGGAATCTCTGTCCGTAGTACCGTGAACAACAGGATCAGAAAGATCGCCAGGTGGAAAGCGACTGAACCGGCTATACTGTATATGTCATCTTTGTTGAATTTCATATCTGTTATTTCTGCGCACGGGTGGCAAGCACCATCTTGAATTTGTTTTCGTTCGCTATGTTCAGGATCTTTACGATTTCTTTATAAGGAACTGTTTCGTCAGCATAAAGGGCGACGAACATTTCGGGCTCTTTTGCATAACTGTCTTGCAGGAACGGGGTGATCTCGTCAAACGTGACCTGCGTTTCCCGCTGGTTACCGAAGGCTACGTAGTAGTTCAGGTTGGCATCGATGGTAACCCGCGTAAGCGGTTTGGCTGCCGTCTGCTTCTTGGCTTGTGGCAATGTTACCTTGATGGCATTCGGAATGACTACCGTAGAGGTGACCATAAAGAAGATCAACAGCAGGAATATGACGTCGGTCATAGAGGCCATGCTGAAGGCTTCGTTTACTTTTGTTCTTCGTTTTAGTGCCATTCGCTTTGTTAATTAGCCGGTTCGTTCAATAAGTCCATAAATTCCATGGTGCGAGCTTCCATTTTGTTCACCACGTTGTCCACCTGCGATACGAGGTAGTTGTAAGCAAACAAAGTGATGATACCGACTACCAGACCGCCTACGGTTGTTACAAGAGCTTCGTAGATACCGCCTGAAAGCAGGGATACGTCTACGTTTGTTCCGGCATTAGCCATATCGAAGAAGGCACGTACCATACCGGTTACTGTTCCGAGGAAACCGAGCATCGGGGCTCCGGCAGCTGTCGTAGCGATCAGCGGGAATCCTTTTTCAAGTTTTGCAATTTCCAGGTTACCTACGTTCTCGATAGCCACAAGCACGTCGTTCATCGGACGGCCCAGGCGGGTGATACCCTTTTCGATCATACGGGCGGAAGGAGTGTTGGTGCTGCGGCACAGGTTGAGGGCCGAGTCTACTTTTCCTTCGTGGATATAGTCTTTGATACGGTTCATGAAATTCTGGTCTTCTTTACCGGCGCGACGGATAACCAGTAAACGCTGGATAAAGATATAACCTGCCATTAGTGATAACAGCAATAGTACAACCATGATCCACCCTCCTTTGAATGCAAGGTCTATCACATTGATCTCTGCTTCAGTGGGGACTGTTACTGCCGTCAGATCCGGCATCTGCTCTGCTGTCTGTGCCCCTACTGCCTGTAGGGAAAGTAAAATACTCATAGGTTTGTATACTTATTCGTTAATATTAATTCGTTATTTCTGTTGTAAACACGCTTTGTATAGGGAGATTGTTTCCTGTAATCCGTGATATAAAGCATCGCAGATCAGGCATGGCCGATGGATACTTCTTCCAGCCAGGGGATATTCTGACTGAACCAGGCCAGGTTTTCCAGGCTCAGGTCGTGACCCGCATTGACACCCATGCCCAGGTTCTTAGCCAGTTGGGCGGCGGCAACGAACGGTGCGACAGCCTCTTCCTTGTTAACCGGATAATTGGTTGCATAGGGTTCTGTGTAAAGTTCGATACGGTCTGTTCCTGTTTTTGCAGCCAGTTCGATATTGGCAAGGTCTGTTCCTACAAAAATAGAGGTACGGATTCCCTGTGCAGTGAAAGTATCCACCAATTCACTCAACTGGTCGAAATGTGTTTTCACATCCCATCCGGCATTCGAAGTGATGGCATCGGGAGCATCCGGCACGAGTGTAACCTGTGTCGGCTTAACCTTCAGAACCAGGTCTATAAAATTGTTACAGGGATATCCTTCAATGTTAAATTCTGTCCTGATCAGAGGTTTCAATCCATACACATCACTGTATTTGATATGTCTTTCATCCGGACGGGGATGAACTGTAATTCCTTGTGCGCCGAAATTTTCGCAATCCTGGGCGACTTTTAAAATGTCAGGCATATTACCACCGCGTGCGTTACGAATGGTTGCTACCTTGTTAATGTTTACACTTAAATTTGTCATCGTATATCGTTATATCTTTTTTCTTTCATTACATTTGCACAAAAGTATCGGCAAATTTAGCAGAATTAAGGGAATTAACAGAATAATGTTGGTGAAAGAT
Organism: Parabacteroides sp. AM58-2XD; assembly: GCF_003463685.1. NCBI lineage: Bacteria > Pseudomonadati > Bacteroidota > Bacteroidia > Bacteroidales > Tannerellaceae > Parabacteroides > Parabacteroides sp. AM58-2XD. The sequence goes on along the minus strand of NZ_QSDP01000013.1, from coordinate 49,417 downwards.
TTCATAACGAAGGAACTTCCTGTGTTAAAAAGTTTTGACACAGAGGAATATGCTTTAGCGCTAATGGATGATTTTAAGTAAAACATCTACCGTTATTGAGCGAAGGGATATATCGTTGCCTGATCTCGGAAAAGGATCTTCTGGCTATGCCTGATCCTGCGGCAACGATTGGCGAACCGGTTCTGTTTGCTCCCAGTGTAATGGAAAATACACATATTCACGAGGCGCTGGCATTGATAGCCCGCTATCAGTTGAGCCTGCTTCCGGTTGTTACTCCGGAAGGGGAATACCAGGGGGCGATCACGCGGGATAAGCTGATCGATATCCTTTCGGAATTGTGTAATGCCGAGACTTCGGGCAGCGTGTTCGTCCTGGAGGTGATGCCGCAGGATTATTCGCTGACGGATATAGCCCGGCTGGTCGAGTCGAACAATGCGCATGTCCTGAACCTGCTTTCATACACGGATAAGGATACCGGGCGCTTACATCTTATTATAAAGATAGACCTGGAGGATGCCTCACCGGTGATCCGCAGTTTCGAGCGCTTTAACTATACTGTCCTTTATTATTTCATGGAAAAAGGAATGGTGGACGATCTGTTGCAGCAGCGGATGAACGAATTGTTGCATTATATGAATATCTAATTGATTGAAAGTTATGAGAGTTGGCATATTTGGTAGTAAATATCAGGTAGAAAAACAGAGCCAGATAAAACGTTTGTTTGAAAAACTGATATCCCAGGAAGCGGAGATCTACGTAGATGTACGTTTCTATAATTTTCTTACTGATATACTCAATTATGAACCTCCGGTGGCAGGACTGCTGACCGATGATAATTTTGATCTCGATGTCGTCCTGAGTGTGGGTGGAGACGGAACGTTCCTGCGTACGGCTGCCCGTGTGAACCGGCAGGATATTCCTATTCTCGGAATTAATACCGGGCGTCTTGGCTTTCTGGCCGATGTCGGAGGTAATGATATAGAAGAAACGTTGGAGGAGCTGTTCAAGAACTATTATAAGATAGAAGAGCGTACCCTGTTGCGGCTTCATACGGAAGAACGGGCCTTTCATGGGTATAACTATGCTTTGAATGAGATCGCTATCCTGAAACGCGATACTTCTTCCATGATCACGATTCACACTTCTTTGAATGATGAATACCTGGCTTCTTATCAGGCGGACGGTTTGCTGATCGCAACACCGACAGGTTCTACCGCTTATTCCATGAGCGTAAACGGACCGATCATCATCCCACAAAGTAAGAATATCGTATTAAGTCCGGTTGCACCTCATTCCCTGAATGTACGTCCGCTGATCATACCGGACACCTATACGATCACGTTGGGAGTGGAAAGCCGGAATAAATCCTTTCTGATCTCTCTCGACGGCCGTTCGGAAGTCTTTCCGGCGGGTATCCAGCTGACAGTGACGAAAGCAGACTATACGACGAAAGTAATAAAAAGATATAATCATACCTTTTATCAGACTCTCCGTGAGAAGCTGATGTGGGGAGCCGATGCAAGAATGAAATAGGGATAGGACGTGTAAAACTGCTCTAAAAAGATGTTTTATAGCATGTATTTGTTAAATCATATTAAATAAATGAGATTTCCAAGCGAAATATTATGCTACATAACATAAAGTATCTATATTTGCACTGTGTTTTTCATGGTATTAGATTTAAGGTTAACAATGAAGATTGGCTGTCCGTGATGGATGGCCTTTTTTGCGTTTATAAGGTTCCTGTTTAAAATGCTTCTGCAAATTTAAAGACAAAGCCTCCTGTATTTTTACCGAAACCATAGTCGATGCGGGCATTCACATTGTGTTTGAATTCAATTCGTAATCCCAGTCCGTAATTAGGTAAAATGTCAGACCAATCGAACTTCTTTATTTCCGGGAATACACTGCCGGCTCCTACCCAGGCTACACACCCCAAACGGTTGAATATATGTTGGCGTAATTCCAGTTGTGCCGTTAATTGGTTGCAGTCGATATAACGTCCGCCGTAATAACCCCTCATCCGGAAACCGTTACTGCCAAGTTCTTCCCGTAACGTCCAGGGAGTGTCCTTGCTATTGAACTGCCCGTAAATATCTCCTGCTATTATACCGCCCGACCATATTTTCTGATAGATATCAAAAATGAAATTGGTGCTGAAAAGGGTTTTGTTGAAACTGCCTGAAAACTCCGGATATATCACCTCCTTGAACATGATATAAATACCCTTCTTAGGATTTAGTATAAAGTCGTGGGTATCATATTGAAGGGAGACACCTGCCCCTGTAAAAAAGTAAGCCTGTTTTTGTCCTTCCAGATAAGAGAGGTCTTTTATTTCGGAGAGATCCGTGTAATTGAGGTTAAAGGCAGGATTGATCTGATGCCCTATACGGTTAAAGCGCCTTCCATATCGATAACCCTACCGGGGCAGATTCTGGAATATGAATCCAATACGGCTGATTTTGACGGTGTTTTTATTTTCATGTCTCAACGATTTAATGATAGCCTGCATTTGCCCGATCGTTTTTCCACTTTTCTTTCTGTTCGTAATAATCCGGTTATTCCGTTGGGAGTTGGTCAGTTGGAAGCTATACGGACCTATTATACCATGATCCGGCGGGTGGTCGGCGTGAAAGACAATCCTAATCGTCTGGAGATCGTGAAACATCTCACGATTGCTTTCTTTTATGGCCTGGGATATTATTTCCATAAATATTCGGAAGTCGAGATGAAAACAAGAAATGAAATATTGATGCGTGACTTTCTGAAACAAGTGCAGTTATATCACAAAAAAAGAAAGACGTATAGATTTTTATGCAGATAAGCTGCATCTGAGTTCCAAATATCTTTCCCAGCTGATTAAAAACTATAGTGGAAAGTCGGCCGCTGAATGGATTGATGAATATATTGTGCTGGAAGCAATGGCTCTGCTGAAATCTACCGATATGACGGTTCAGGAAATCAGTGATGAACTAAACTTTCCCTCCCAATCCTTTTTCGGCAAGTTCTTTAAAAGGGTTTCAGGGGTTTCTCCGAAGGCTTACCGGGGGCAATGAATTGTTCGGATATTACCCTTACGGATGAATATAGTGACATTGTGTCTTTTTATAAAAACTTTTCAGGATTAGTAAAAGTGTTCGCTAATTTTGCGAACATAGATATTTAATGCAATATTTGTATCTGTAAAGAGAACCGATAGTAACGACTCTCACTCAATATAAATCGCTGAATTATGAAAAGCTGAAAGGTGATAAAGCGGGATTGTCTTCCGTAAGAGTGAATGACCAGTACCGTATTGAGTTCGAGGAACAAGTTAAGGATGGCGAAATTATCGCTACGATATGTAATATAACAGAGTTGTCGAATCATTATAAATAGAAAGAATTGATATGAGTGCTACTGTAAAAGGGGGTGATCCCCAAATGACTGCCAATAATCTTGTTCCCGCATACCCAACTCACCCGGGTGAGATTTTGAAAGATGAGATTGAGTATAGAGGAATATCGCAACGTAGGCTCGCGAATCAAATGGGATTGGCATATTCCGTTTTGAACGAGATATTGAACGGGCATCGTCCAATAACAGAAAAGACTGCTTTACTTTTTGAGGCGGTTTTGGGAGTGGATGCAGAACCGTTGATGTGTCTTCAACTCAAATACAATATGCAAGCTACCCGCAAAGACAAGACATTTATGGAGCGGCTAGCAGAAGTACGTAAAATTTCTGCGATACTCTGATAGTAAAGAATGTTATCTGTATGGATAATGACATTTTTAGTGTGAATATGCTGTGGAAATGTGTTGTGTAGCATGTTTTTTGTTAAACTGTATTAAATGAATGGTGTTTTTGAGGTGGATATTATGCTGAATAACATAAAACCTCTATATTTGCACTGTGTTTTTCATGGTATTAGATTTAAGGTTAACAATGAAGATTGGCTGTCCGTGATGGATGGCTTTTCTGTTTTATAGACGTATCGGTCTTTATTTCCGTGGAAAAAGACTTATCTTTGTACTTCTTAAAACGTAAATGCTTCAAATAAAGATATGAAAAGAATATTCTGCCCCAAATGTGATAATCAGTTATCATTTGATGAAACAAAGTATCCCGATGGGAAAATCCTGGCTTTTGTATGTCCTCAGTGTGGTTCCCAGTTTAAGATAAAACTGGGTAGAAAGACTGTGCGTACGGAGTCCGGACAGGAAAAAGAAGTGAAAGAACCCGATTTTTCCTGTGGTTATATCACTGTGATCGAGAATACTTTTGGCTTTAAACAGGAATTGCCGCTTGTGATGGGGGATAATATGATAGGACGAAGGAATAAAGACACGGAAGGTGTGGATGTTCCTATTATTACCAGTGACCCGAGTGTGGGGCGTAAACATTGTATTATTAATGTGAAACAGGACAGGAATGGTAAATTCGTTTATACCTTGCGCGATAACCAGAGTATGACCGGCACATTCCTCCGCAGTGTACTGCTGGGAAAAAAAGAACAGGTACGGATCGGTGAAGGGGCTATCGTGACTATGGGGGCTACTACTTTTATTCTACATGTTCCGGGAGGGGAAGAAGAGGAAGATTTTTAAATTAAACTTAGATACTGCTCCGGAGTGAACGATCTCTTACATCAGGGCGATAAGGGAGATAGGGGGAATTGGCGTAGGTTTCGGGAGAGATGGATACAAGATTACCTTTCATCTCCGGCGCAGTTCTAAAGTTTAAATCTCATTATTCATGCTTTTTGTTTAGTTGTTCAACGATAAAACAACTATAAGTCTATTTGGCTCACGGCAATTTACGTAAAGAATCAAAAAGAACTGAAAGAAAAGTTTTGTTAAAGCCTCGTGTTAATGCAGGTGTCGCTTTATGAATCAAAGCGAGTTGTCTGTATATTGCAGTAATTATAAATGTTAATTGAGGAATTTTTATAATTGAACTCTGTCTGTTTTTAACACTTTAGATCATCCGTTTTACCTGATTATAATGAAAGGATGGTTCCTTGTCCGTTATTTTATATGTACTTTTGCAGCTCAATAGGCAATAAGGTTTACAAATGGGACAAAATAAGGTTGAATCGGCAAGTGGGATTACCTTCCGTATTTTAGTGGCATTGAGCATATCACATTGTATAAATGACTCACTGCAATCTGTAATTACAGCTGTTTATCCGTTATTTAAAGATGATCTGGCATTGAATTTTGCGCAGATCGGGTTGATTACACTGGTTTACCAATCGGCGGCATCGGTCTTTCAGCCACTTACCGGATTATATTTTGACAAACATCCGTCCCCGTGGTCGTTACCGATCGGGATGAGTTTTACGTTGATCGGCTTGCTAAGCCTGGCATTTGTCGGTTCTTTATCCTGGGTTTTGTGTTCTGTGGCCTTGATTGGAGTGGGATCGTCGATATTCCATCCGGAGGCTTCGCGGCTGACGTCGTTGGCGTCGGGAGGGAAGAGAGGATTGGCGCAGTCATTATTTCAGGTGGGAGGAAACCTGGGGGGATCGCTGGGACCGCTATTGGTCGCTATCCTGGTGGCACCTTACGGACGGAGCCATATTGCCTTGTTCTCTATTCTGGCTTTCGTCGCTATCCTGATCATGACTTCGGTAGGACGTTGGTACAAGGGATTACTTTTGCGGTTTAAACGTGAAGATGTCGGGACTTCGAAACGTCATATCGAAATGCCGTTGCCGCTGGGGAAAACGATATTCTCCATATCCATCCTGTTGATCCTTATCTTTTCCAAATATATTTATATGGCGAGCCTGAACAGTTACTATACCTTCTATCTGATAGAGAAGTTCGATGTGAGCGTTCAGTCATCGCAGTTGTTCCTGTTTCTCTTTCTGATAGCGACTGCCTTGGGAACTCTGATGGGCGGTCCGATCGGTGATAAGGTAGGACGTAAATATGTTATCTGGGCATCCATTCTCGGTGCGGCTCCTTTTTCTCTGTTAATGCCGCATGTACATAGTTTATATCTGACGGCAGTTCTGAGTTTTTGCGTCGGTCTGACATTATCGTCTGCTTTCCCGGCAATTCTGGTATATGCACAGGAGTTATTGCCTTATAAATTAGGACTGATCTCCGGTTTGTTCTTTGGTTTTGCCTTTGGGGTGGCGGGGATCGCTTCGGCTGTGCTGGGGAATCTGGCCGACCAGTATGGTATCGAGACGGTTTATAATGTGTGTGGTTATATGCCGCTGATCGGACTGGTGACCTGGTTTTTACCGGACTTGAAGAAAGCCTCGGAAAAAGGAAGTTAATTCCCGCTGAACAATCCCCTAGAGGGTGTTGTTATTAATCATAAATTTCGCTCAAACTAAATTTAAACGTATTTATGATTAATAACTTAACGCATTTCAGTATTGGCTTGCTGTTCCTTTTTCCTGCCATTACTTCTGCCCAGACAGAGACGATAGACCTGACTCTGGAACAGTCGATGGAACTGCTTCAGAAAGGAAACCGTAGTATCCGGATGGCAGGGAAGGAGGTTGAACTGGCAAAGAACGAGCATCAGAAACTGAACTCATTCTGGTATCCTTCGGTTGGAGCAGCCGGCGCTTTTGTGCATATGTCGAATCCTATCGAGGTCAAACAGCCGCTTAACCAGTTCACCGACCCGGCAAAAGACTTTGTCCATTCCATCATCCCCGATGATCAGTTTATCTCTTCCATCCTGGATAAGATCGGTCAGAACACGTTGACGCTGCCGCTTATTTCACAGAATATCACTTCTATCGATGCCAATGTAACTTGGCCCCTGTTTACCGGCGGTAAACGTATTTTCGCCAGTAAGATAGGGAAAACAATGGTCGGTATTGCTGAGGTAAACCGTGAACAAGTCAATGCCGACCAGCAATCGAAGTTGATTGAATGTTATTTCGGTTTGCGTCTCGGCCAACGTGTTGTCGCCGTGAAAGAAGCTACGTATAATTCCCTGAAAACCCATTATGACCAGGCTCTCAAACTGGAGCAGAACGGGATGATCAATCGTGCAGAACGTCTTTTTGCCCAGGTGAGCATGGATGAGGCCAAGCGTGAACTGGATTCCGCCCGCAAAGACCTGGAAGTAGCCGGGCAGGCGCTGAAAAGCCTGATTGATCTGGATGCCGATAAGGAGATCAGCACGACAACTTCCCTTTTCATCAATGAGAATATTCCTTCAGCCGATTATTTCAAAGAACTGGTACCGGTCAACAACTATATGGTGAACCAGTTGAAACTACAGCAAAACATAGCCGGCAACGAATTGAAGATAGGCCGTACCGGATACCTTCCCACTATTGCCTTATTCGGAAAACAGACGCTTTATTCAAATGGGGTGGATAAATACCTGATGCCCCGCACGATGATCGGTGTCGGTTTTACCTGGAATATCTTCGACGGTTTGAACCGGGAGAAAAAGATACGTCAGGCTCGTCTGACCAGCCAGACGCTGGCGATAGGAAAGGACAAAGCGGTCACCGAACTGAAAGTCGGTGTAGATAAATATTATACTCAGTTGCAAAATGCCCTCGACAATGTAAAGGCTTTGAATACAACTTTGGAAATGAGTGAGGAACTGGTCCGTATCCGTCAGAAATCCTTTCAGGAAGGAATGGCAACTTCAACCGAGGTGGTCGATGCCGAGGTAATGTTGTCAAAGGTAAAGACCGCTTTCCTGTTGGCTTATTACCAGTATGATGTGGCATTGATCAATTTGCTTTCTATCTGCGGCATTCCGGAAGCATTCCAGCAATATAGGGTGGAAGGGATAACGGAGATAATTTAATCTACTTTTCCCTTGATGGAAAAGTAGCCAAAAGATCAAGGCTGCACCGGCTTCACTGCTCCGGAGGCTGTGCTGTTTGAGCGTAGCGAGTTCACAGACGACAGCGAACGCAGGATGCTATATCAATAATTGAATTAACAATAAACACAAATAATTATGGACAAGACTAAGAAATACCTGACGATCTCTTTTATAGTGGTACTGATCGCCGTTATCATCATATCCGCTGTGGGGATGCTGTTGCTGAAGAAAAAGCCGGTTATCCTTCAGGGGCAGATTGAATCTACCGAAATACGTATCTCCGGAAAGCTCCCTGGGCGTATCGATACTTTCCTTGTGAAAGAGGGACAGCATGTAAAAGCCGGCGATACGCTTGTCGTCATCAACAGTCCGGAAGCGATGGCTAAATACCAGCAGGTGAATGCCCTGGAAGATATTGCCAAGTACCAGCACCAGAAAATCGACGAAGGAACCCGTAAACAAATCGTTGCCTCCGTCCTTCAATTATGGAACAAGTCAAAATCGGATTTACAACTGGCAAAAACGACTTACGACCGTATCCAGGCCCTTTATAAAGACAGCGTAGTCACCTCCCAGCGAAAAGATGAGGTGGAAGCGCTTTATAACGCAGCCGTGGCTAACGAACGCGCTTGCTATGAACAATACCAGATGGCTCGCGACGGTGCCCGGATACAGGATAAGGAAAGCGCCCGTTCACTGGTGGCAGCCGCCCAGGGTACAGTCAACGAGGTAGAAGCCCTCTTGCAGGATGCCCGCCTGGTTGCTCCCGAATCCGGCCAGATATCGACTATTTTCCCGAAACGTGGAGAGTTGGTCGGTGCCGGAATGCCGATCATGAACCTGGTGGTACTGGATGATGCACATGTCGTGCTGAATGTCCGTGAAGACCGTCTGCCGTTATTTAAGATGGGCGGAACATTTCTTGCCGACGTGCCGGCTATTGCCGCAAAAGATATTGAGTTCAAGATCAACTATGTCAGTCCGCTGGGTAGTTTCGCTACCTGGAAATCCACAAAGCAGACCGGAAGTTATGATTTGAGGACGTTCGAGATACATGCCCTTCCGGTAAAGCCGGTCGATGGACTGCGTCCCGGCATGTCGGTCCTGGTTGATCTGGGAAAACAATAATGAGCATGATCTATGAGTAATAATAAACAACATAGTCCTTTTTACAATGTGCTCCGCCGCGAACTGCAACGGATGGTTTCACGCAGGCTCTATTTCGGGGTCTGCATCGTGTTGCCGCTGTTCTGTATCTTCTTTATGTCCACGATCTTCGGTAACGGGCAGATGGAGAATATTCCGGTAGGTATTGTCGATCAGGACCAGACTGCTTTATCCCGCGAATTGACCCGCCAGGTCGAAGCTGTTCCGACTTTCCGTGTCACGCATCATTATGCGGATGCCGAAACCGCACGGAAAGCGACGCAAGCCAAAGAAATATATGGCTATCTGGTTATCCCGAACCGTTTTGAGGAAGACGTGACGGGTGGGAGGCAGGCTACTTTATCCTATTATTATCATTATGCTTTGCTGAGTGTCGGCGGAGAGGTCAGAGGGGCTTTTGAAAGTCTGCTGCGTACCTTTTCGATGGCTCCGATCGTGGTACAGGCTACGGCAATGGGAATCAGCCAGAAAGAAGTGTCGACCTTCCTGGTCCCTATCCGGGCACAGAATCATCCGTTATTCAATCCGGACCTGGATTATTCCGTTTATCTGAGTAATCCGTTCTTCTTTATCTTCTTTCAGGTGTTGATTTTGCTTACGACGGTTTATGCGGTGGGAAGTGAGATAAAGTTCCGTACCGGTGACGATTGGCTGGCAACGGCGAAGATGAATATGGTAACCGCCCTTTTCGGAAAATTATTGCCTTACACCATCATCTTTTCCCTGATGAGCATCCTGGCTAATTATGTTATGTTCGGTCTGATGAATATACCTTTCTCCTGTGGATTCTGGCCGTTGAACCTGACCTCTGTCCTGTTCGTGATCGCATCCCAGGCTCTGGCGGTGTTCCTTTTCTCCCTTTTTCCGGCAATCAGCATCATCATCAGTATCGTGTCGATGGTCGGTTCACTGGGGGCGACCTTGTCGGGTGTTACGTTTCCGGCGCCGGCCATGTATGCACCGGTCTATTATACTTCTTTCCTGTTTCCGGTACGTCATTTCGTGGAGATCAATCAGAACCTGTTGTACGGCGATTATGGGTTTGCCTATACCTGGTGGAACTTCAGCGCGTTGTTCTGTTTTATATTGGTTGCGTTTCTGATGGTACCGCATTTAAAAAGTGCAATATTAAGTCATAAGTATGAAAATATCAAATAACATAAAAGCAGGTCTGAACAATATATCGTCCATTATCTTGAATGAGTTCAAAACCATCTCAGGCAGTTTCGCTATCGTGTTGGTACTGATGGGCGGTATATTTATGTACGGTCTGCTATATAATTATATGTACGCCCCTGATGTGGTCCGTAATGTCCCGGTTGTCGTGGTGGATAATTCGAAAACGGAGTTGAGCCGCGAGTATATCCGTTTGCTGAATGCCACTCCGCAGGTCGACGTGATTGCTACCGGTGAGGATTATCCGCAGGCACAGGAGTTGATGAAAATGGATGAAGCCGCTGGCATTTTATATCTGCCGTACGACTTTACCGACCGGGTTTCCCGTGGCGACGAGTCGGTCTTTATCATGTATGAAACGACCAATGCATTCCTCAACTACCTGGCGATGCAGGAAGCGTCGGCCGGTTCGATGCTGGCGCTGAACGACCGCTACCGGCCTGAAATGGTGGTATTTCTCCCCAGCCAGGCTGCTGCACAATTATCAGTAGCGAAACCGATCAATGTAGCCGGAACCGCCTTGTATAATTATACGGAAGGATATGGGACGTACCTGATCCCGGCTGTGCTGATCGTTATCATGTTTCAGACCTTATTGATGGTGATCGGGATGGTCAGCGGGGAGGAACGGCAGTTCAAACTGTTGCAGGTGTATCGCCCGACCTTCGGACAAGCCGGACGCCTTGTGATCGGAAAGACATTTGTGTATATGATGCTGTATGCCGTCTTTTCGCTTTTCCTGCTGGGATTGATCCCGCTGATATTCGACTTGCCGGATATCGGTAATGTATGGAATATAATCATGTTACTGATTCCTTTCCTGATGGCGACGAGTTTCTTTGGCCTGACAGCTTCCGTTATTTTTACCGATTCGGATGCCCCTTTGCTGATGATCGCTTTCTTTTCAGTCGGGTTGATTTTCCTGTCCGGTGTCTCTTATCCGTTGGAACTGATGCCCTGGTACTGGAAGTTATCGCATTTCCTGATTCCGGCAGCACCGGCAACCCTCGCTTACGTTAAATTAAATTCGATGGGAGCCTCGATGGCAGAGATCCATACGGAATATGTCACCTTATGGGTTCAATGTGCGGTGTATTTCGTATTGGCTTGTTGGGCGTATCGGTATAATATACGGAAGTCATTCCGTTGACACTCTGAAAAAGACAGGTGTTTTGATTATGAAAGTCCCTTATTTCATCGTCAAAACACCTGACTTAACATATTAAAGCACCCTTATTGTTTATTGCATCTCTCTGATGCGTACGTCTATATTGCTGTTTTTACTGCCGGCTTCGTTGGTAATTAACAGCGTTCCCGTTTTTTCAAGCGCACTGATTGCTTTCGGATCCAGATGATCGCCATGTTCATGGGTGATCAGTATAATGTCGGCTTTCGGGAAAGAGTTGTAGTCGGCATATTCCGAAACAGGGTCTATCTGGATGTGACGTCCGTTGAATGTAAGTTGCAAACTACCGTGTTTGATGAACGTAATTACAAGTTCTCCTCCATTCTTGGTTGTGAACTTGTCAGTCTCGAAAGTTTTGCCGGAAACGAGGAAGGCGGCTGATAAACTACACATAAGAAATAACATTTTAAGTTTCATAAGCGGATAATTTTATACTCAGACGATATGTACAAAGATAATAAAGTATTACATTTGTCGGCATATCTGATAACATGAGAAAAGAAATGAAACGAATTCTACTATTTATTTTGATTTGTTGCCACTTATTGCCGGCAACTGCGCAGAAAAACGCCCCTAAATGGATGGACAAAAGTAAAAAAGCGGTTGTTTTAATCACTACATACGGGAAAGACGGAGCTAAGCTGACCTCGGGTACCGGTATTTTTGTCTCTGAAACGGGAGATGTCCTTTCTGCCTACGAGTTATTCAAAGGGGCGGAAAAAGCGACTGTGACGGATACGGATGGAAAAACTTATCCGGTTACAAGAGTGATCGGTGCCGATGAATTGTATGATGTCATCAAGGTAAAAGCAGAAACACCGAAGAAAGTACAGTTTTTGCCGGTTGCGGCCGATCCGTTGGCTGTAGGTACTGTCGCTTATTTATTACCTTATTCGACTGAAAAGAAAGCAGATTTCGAACAGGGTACGATCACGGAAGTCAGCAAACTGAAAGATCCGTATAGTTACTATAAATTATCCGTTCCGCTGGAAGATGGCCGGGTGAATTCGCCGATATTGAATGCCGAAGGTGAAGTGTTCGGACTGGCACAGGCCGATGCTTCCGGAAAGAAGGATGTATCATATGCTGTCTCAGCCTCTTATGTGAACAACCTCGCCGTTTCGTCGACCGATTTCCTGAACTCCGTTTATAATAATATCGGTATCAAGAAAGCCTGGCCGGCAGATGTGGAGCAGGCTCAGGTGGCTCTGTTCCTGAAAGGAAGTACGCAGGATGCAAAAACATATCTGGAGACACTGAATGATTTTATTGCAACTTTCCCGAATTCGGCTGACGGTTATCTGAAACGTGCCAACCATTATGCCGGACGTCGTGCCGAACTGGCAGCTACTCCGGGCGAACAGGCTAATTATCTGAAACTGGCATTGGATGATATTGAAACTGCTTCCAAATACAGTGAAAAGAAAGGGGATGTATATTATAATAAAGCGAAACTGATCTATGGCGTGTCTGCCGGTGATACCACGCTGACTGATCCGGCATGGAGTGTACAGGCTGCACAACAGACTATCCAAAAGGCTATTGAAGAGGATGACGCTCCTGTTTACCATCAGTTGGCGGGTGATATTCATTTCTACCTGAAAGAATTCGACCAGGCTTATAACGAATATATGGTCGTGAATAACAGTGACCTGGCATCGCCTAATTCTTTTTACTGGGCAGCCAAGGCGAAAGAAAATACTCCCGGATTCAATATCGGCGATGTGATTGCTTTGCTGGACGGTGCAGTTGACAAATGCGGCTTGCCTCTTACTTCCGAAGCCGGGCAGTATATTCTGGAACGGATAGACTGGAAACTCCGTCTGTCTCAGTATGCAGAAGCGATTGCCGATTATGATCTGTATTATAAGGCAATGAGCGGCGATGTCGGCAGTAGTTTCTATTTTTACCGTGAACAGGCAAAATTCCGTGCCGGTGATATGGAAGGTGCTTTGGCTGATATCAAGGAAGCGGTTCGTCTGAGTCCTGATGTACCCGATTATCGGGCGGAAGAGGCATCTGTATATGTCCGCATGAAAAATTATACCGACGCATTGGCAAGTATTGAGGAAGCATTGAAAGTGGCTCCCGATTTTGCGGCTTGCTATCGTTTGAAAGGTATCTGTTATGTGCGTATGGAAAAGAAAGCGGAAGCCTGTGAAGCGCTGAACAAAGCGAAAGAATTGGGCGATCCGTTGGCTGAAAGATTGATAAAGGAACATTGTAAATAAGATTCGGATATGAATAGTGTAAAAAGTATTTTCATTGTGGTTGCCTTGGGCTTGTGTCTGATCGGTACAAGTAGTTGTAAAGGTAAGTCAGGACAAAAAGACAGTAAGGAGTCGGAGACTCGTACAACGGTTCAGACAACCCTTTTCGATAAGTCATTGCCCGAAATCAAAGAGCTGGTCGAGGGAAAATGGGAGTTGGTAAGCGGACAGAATACCACTCAGCTCTGTGAGTTTGAAAATACTTTCATCCAGTTCAACGGCGATAAATACGTCTGGACAGAAGAAGGCAAAGACGAACCGGGAGACCTGAACTGGCGGAAAGCCAATACGGGAGCGGGCTACGAAGCCTATCTGATGGATGTGTTTTTAGAAACGAGTCCTTCTTATCCGTTAGCTATCAAAGGCGATACACTATTTATCCAGGATTGTACAGAGACAGCCTATAAATATACGTTGGTGAGGCGTTGAATTAATTGACCTTACTTTTCCCTTGATGGAAAAGTAGGCAAAAGATCAAGGCTTAACCGGCTTCACTGCTTCGGTGAAAGACTCCGCTGTCGCATCTGAACTCGCTTCGCTCAAACAGCAGATGCTCCTATCGCTCCATCTTTCACCTTCGCGGACGTTCACCCGCTTAGGCCTTGGTAAGAACGCAAAGCGTTCTTTTTAGGATGGCCGAAACCGTCTGCTATATAGGTCAGTGTGTTTTATAGGTGTCGGTTTCGCATCCTAAAAGGAAGCTTTGCTTCCTCTGAAAGGCCTCATCTGGTGAGCGTAAAGCGAAGCATCCGCAGTGAGCGTCCAGAGGCTGTGCTGTTTGAGCGAAGCGAGTTCACAGACGACAGCGAACGTAGGATGCTGAGTAGCGAGGCAGATGCAGCCTTGATCTTTTGGTTACTTTTCTATCAAGAGAAAAGTAACATTCAAAACTTGATAATAACTGAACTATAAAGCAATTACATCTATTGTTTTTGAAATCAACTATCATACTATCATAGTCTAATGTAATATGCCTATAATTAGTGTATTAGTCTATGATAGTTGTTATTGTTAACTGTCATTTATCTATCATTCAACTATCATTATTAACATTGTTTTACCAAACTATCGTTCCTGTATCTATTAAAAATCCTCTATCCTAAAGTCTTTTTTACCGGAATATACAGACCTATTTCATTAAAACACCTATTTATTGTTGTCAGGATGCCCGTTTTATCCTGTTTAACACCCGGATGTTGACGATGCTCAGACCCGGGTGTCGGCTACCTTGAGACCCGGGTTTCAAACAACAAAAGTAATTACGTCCTTGAAAATAAGTCATATACTTCAGCAAAATAAGAAGCTTGCATTGGGTTTCCGGATAGGACTATGATAGTTGCATGATAGATAAATGACAGTTAACAATAACAACTATCATAAGGTAATGCTTTTATAATTAGTATGTTACTTTTTTAAATGATAGTATGACAGTAGATTCGATGAAGTTGTTTTTAGGATACATTCAAATCTAGTCAATAATTGAATTTCTAATCCCACAAACTTAACTGTATCCCACCTTTCCCTTTATCCTCTTTCTTTTGCGGCTTTTTAGCATTGCCGAAAACGGTTTTCCCTCCATATTTATAAGACGTATCCCGTTCATGTTGAACCCAGTCGTCGAAATAGTTACTTGGAGTATAACTTTTCTCCATCTCCTGGGATATTTTGGACAGATTCTTTAAGGCATCCGATTTGTCCTTTTCTCCAAGTCGTGCCTGACGGATTGCCTTGTCAAAGACTTCGATAGTCTCATCATAAACACTTGTCGGAACCGGGAACGGATGTCCGTCTTTCCCTCCGTGGGCAAAAGAGAAACGTGCCGGATCGGAGAAGCGGGAAGGGGTTCCGTGTATTACTTCGCTGACCAATGTAAGAGATTGCAATGTGCGTGGTCCGACTCCTTCCAGCAAGAGCAACGATTCCATATCGGATACATTGGTTTCATGTGCCAGGATGAGGGCGGCTCCAAGCCGTTTGAGGTTTACGTCTTCGGCTTTTACTTCGTGATGGTTGGGCAGGATGATGGATACTTCACGCATCAGTTTGTCCGGCGATTCCTTTGTCAATTCCACGATACCTTCTTTGGTCGGAGCCGCAAGTTTATCCGTCAGGTTGAGGATCAGCCCCTGATTTCTTCCACAGACAGAAGTATGCGGTTCCTCCATAAAAGAACGTAAAGAGGAAGAAAGCCAGTGGTAGCGCCGTGCCATGCGTTCATTTGGGTTCATCCCTTGTTGGATGACAGACCAATCACCTTCTTTAGTGACAATAAATGTATGCAGATAAAGTTGAAAACCATCCTGTACAGCTGTGTTATCGACCTTGGCAGCCAGTTTGCTGTGTCTTACCAATTCATTCCCGTTTAGTCCGGTTTTGTTGGCTACCTCCAGCAATTGATTAGGGGTTTCTCTTGAAAAATTACCTCTTCCTCCGCAAATATACACGCCAAGTTCTTCCGAACGGCAATTGATCGCTTTTCTCAGGGCGTTCATAACAGACGTTGTAATACCAGACGAATGCCAGTCCATCCCCAGCGCAGCCTAACGATTGGAACCAGAACGGATCACTCAGGCGTTGCAACAAAGCTGGACGTCCGTATTCAATGATGATGGCTTCTGCAATAGCTCCGCCAAGCAGGCTCATTCGTTCGGCCAACCAGGGTGGAACAGTCCCGTAATGTAATGGTAAATCAGCTGTACCTCTTTTCATAGATGCGAAGATAGCTAAAAAACAGGATCGGTTCAGTTAATGAAATGCTAATATAAACAACAAAAGAAAAGTCTGTGATGTTATTAATTAGAAATCAAATAGTAACAGCTATGTATTTGGAAGTAAATAAGAACGATCACGTTCAAGGTCCGGCCAATGCGCCGATAGAATTAATTGAGTATGCTGATTATCAGTGTCCTTATTGTAAAAAGGCTTATCATATAGTAAAGGATATACAGAAGAAACTCGGGGACAAGGTTAAATTTGTTTTTCGTAATTTCCCGTTGACAGAGTTGCATCCCCACGCTTTGCACGCAGCTATTGCTGCTGAGATCGCTGCTTCTCATGGGAAGTTCTGGGAAATGCACGACCTTCTTTTCGAGAATCAGAATGCTTTGGACGATTATTACCTGTTGGAATATGCCAGGAAGCAGGGAATAAATGCAGCGGAGTTTGAAACGGATTTCGGCAAAGACCGTTTCTATCAGAAAGTAAAAGATGACTACGATTCCGGATTGGAAAATGATGTACAGGGAACCCCGACTTTCTTCGTCAATGGCGAACAGTTTGATGGGAACTGGATGAATTCAGAGTTTCTGGAATATCTGGAGTCTTTAATCGTTAAGTAATTATGAAGAAAATAAGTTTGTTCATACTGGCCTCTTTCTTGTTGGTAGCTTGCGGAGCATATAAATACCTGGATTTGGGAATGTTGACTACAGGCATGACCGTTGCCGAGGTGGAGAACCTGATGGGGCCTCCCAACCGGGTATTGGCTGTAAACAAGAAAGATGGTTATGTGCAGGAGGTTCTGGAATACCGGACAGCCCGTGATGAAGTGTATGCGTTGGAGTTCTGGGATAACTATCTGACAGGATATGAATATTTGTATGACGATGTAACCTATATTCCACCGGTAGCTCCTCCGATGATATTCCCGGATTATGGCCGTCCTATTTATATTTACCCTCCGGATCATCATTACCCGAATCGTCCGAACAAGCCTAATCGTCCCGACTCGAATCGCCCGGAGTCAAACAGACCCGGCTCGAATCGTCCCGAATCGAATAGGCCAAGCCGTCCGGAAACCAATCGTCCGCAGACAAAACCTTCCGAAGTTACCCGTCCGTCGAATAATGGAACCAGTAACCGTACGGAACAGTATAGAAATCCAACAAATAGTGAGTCTAAAACGAATGACAGATCAAATACAAACGGAAGGAATGGGGGACGAAGACAATAAAAAACTCCTGCAACATATGACTGCAGGAGTTTTCATTTATTATATGAAGTTGTAATTACTTCTTCATAGCTTCCTCAATAGCAACAGCTACAGCAACAGTAGCACCTACCATCGGGTTGTTACCCATACCCAGGAATCCCATCATTTCTACGTGAGCAGGAACAGATGAAGAACCAGCGAACTGAGCGTCACCGTGCATACGGCCCATTGTGTCCGTCATGCCGTATGAAGCTGGGCCGGCTGCCATGTTGTCCGGGTGCAGTGTACGACCTGTACCACCACCTGAAGCAACAGAGAAATACTTGTGGCCGTTTTCCATACATTCTTTCTTGTATGTACCAGCTACCGGGTGCTGGAAACGAGTCGGGTTAGTTGAGTTACCTGTGATAGATACGTCAACACCTTCAGCACGCATTACAGCAACACCTTCACGAACGTCGTCGCAACCGTAGCATTTTACTTTTGCACGAAGACCTGTTGAATACGGATATTCTTTGATTACGTTCAAATCGCCTGTCAGGTAATCGAACTGAGTCTGAACATAAGTAAAACCGTTGATACGAGAAATGATCATAGCGGCATCTTTACCCAGACCGTTCAGGATAACGCGAAGCGGTTCTTTACGTACTTTGTTTGCCATTTCAGCGATCTTGATAGCACCTTCAGCAGCAGCAAAAGATTCGTGACCAGCTAAAAAAGCGAAACATTTTGTTTCTTCGCGAAGCAGACGTGCACCCAGATTACCGTGGCCGATACCTACTTTACGGTCGTCAGCAACAGAACCTTTGATACAGAATGCCTGCAGACCGATACCGATAGCTTCGGCAGCGTCAGCAGCGCTTGTGCAACCTTTCTTGATAGCGATGGCAGCACCTACAACGTAAGCCCAACATGCATTTTCGAAACAGATAGGTTGAGTTTCCTTACACATTGTATAAGGATCGATACCTTTAGCGTCGCAGATAGCTTTTGCATCTTCGATACCGTTGATACCATATTCTTTTAAAACCGCGTTGATAGTATCAATACGACGGTCATAACTTTCAAATAAAGCCATATTATTTTTACTTTTTTAAATTCTTATTTACCAGGAATAAAGATATTAGAAAGTTGAAAACAAGCACACCGCCGCAACAGGCCATATAGAATGCCATCCAGGGACGGTCCGGCTTCATGACGAAGTAGGTGATTACCGTCGCGATAACAGTCAGAATGATCAGCCCGGTCAGGACGCGTGTCAGTGTTTTCTTATTCATTACGAGGATCGATATATTTTACAGCTTCTTTGAAACGACCGTAAGAACCTTTAGCTTTTTCCAGAGCTTCGTTAGCATCGATGCCTTTCTTTACCATTTCCATGAATTTACCCAGGTGGATGAATTCATATCCGATTACCTGATCGTCAGCATCCAATGCCATACGAGTACAGTAACCTTCAGCCATTTCCAGGTAACGGGTACCTTTGGCTAATGTACCGAACATGGTACCAACCTGGCTACGCAGACCTTTACCTAAGTCTTCCAGACCGGCTCCGACAGGCAGACCGCCTTCAGAGAAAGCAGACTGTGTACGTCCGTAAACGATCTGCAGGAATAATTCGCGCATAGCTGTGTTGATAGCGTCGCAAACAAGGTCAGTGTTCAATGCTTCCAGAAGTGTTTTGCCCGGAAGGATTTCTGATGCCATCGCAGCAGAGTGAGTCATACCAGAACAACCGATAGTTTCTACCAGCGCTTCCTGAATGATTCCTTCCTTTACGTTCAGTGTCAGTTTACATGCACCTTGCTGAGGAGCACACCAACCCACACCATGAGTCAAACCTGAGATGTCAGTGATCTGAGTAGATCTAACCCATTTCCCTTCTTCAGGAATCGGAGCACAAGGATGGTTGGCTCCCTTCTTTACAACACACATGTGTTGAACTTCATGTGAATAAATCATAATCGCTAATTTATTATATTAAAGTGATAATAAAACTTTTTGCTAATTTCTATGTAATATCGCTTTCTTTAAAGACCGCACAAAGATAAAATTTTTAATTCAGCCATGCAAGACGCTAAGTTCGTTATTTATCGGTTGGCTGAATATTCAGTTCGGAGCCATTCAGCAAGATGCGGTGAGTGACAGGTCCTATCTTTTTCATCATTGCCGAAACACCGCAGTACTCTTGCGACAATCGGATTGCTTTTTCAATCCGGGTACTTTCCTCTGCCTTACCGGTTACGTGGAAAGTGATGAAGAATGCTGAATAAAGCATCGGCACGGTATCGGTTGTTTCTGCTTTGACGTCGATAGATAGTTTTTCAAAACCGATTCGCATCTTCTTGAATAGAGAGATCACATTGACCCCGCTGCATCCGGCCAGGGCGACCAGCATCAAGGCTTTCGGGCGGACACCGGAACCGGTGCCGCCGTCTTCTTTGCTGGTATCGATTGTCACCGTATGACCATCCATCTGGGTTTCAAAGGTCGAATCCTTTTTCCAGTCGAGAGTGATTTGGGCAGACATATCGTTCTCTTTTATTTTTTAAGTGCTTCCTGTAGTTTGGCATCTATCTCTTCACCATGGATATTCTTGGCGATGATCGTGCCGTCTTTATCGACCAGTACGGTATGAGGAATGCTGTTGACACCATATAAAGCAGCACCGGCATTCTGCCATCCTTTCAGGTCGGAAAGCTGTGTCCAGGTAATATTCAGGTCTTTTACGCCTTTTGCCCAGGCTTCGGGTTTGCTGTCCAAAGAGATACCGACGATTTCGAATCCTTTATTCTTATATTGTTTATATAATTCGACCAGATGCGGCATTTCTTTGCGGCAAGGAGGACACCAGGAAGCCCAGAAGTCGATAAGGACAACTTTACCGTTACCGACGAACTCAGACAATTGATGTACTTCGCCTTTCGGATCAGCCATTTCGAAATCAGTAAACTTTTTGCCGACGGTACGTTTTTCAGAACTTCCAGGTGGCTGATCATTTTGTCGATATTCGGCTGTGCCTTAAAGGTAGAGTCGGCTTTCGACAGTATTTCGTTCTGCTGCTCTTCACTCAGGTTGTAACG
Source organism: Parabacteroides sp. AM58-2XD (assembly GCF_003463685.1). Classification (NCBI taxonomy): domain Bacteria; kingdom Pseudomonadati; phylum Bacteroidota; class Bacteroidia; order Bacteroidales; family Tannerellaceae; genus Parabacteroides; species Parabacteroides sp. AM58-2XD. Next base: position 28,801 of record NZ_QSDP01000013.1, on the reverse strand, counting down.
GTTTTCGTATAAATATTTGGCAGACATTTTCTGGTCCATATGAGCCAGAATATAATTGCATACGGCTTTGGTTATTTTGTCGCTGATTTCATCATATTTCTTTTCAGCCGCAGCCGCAATTGCTTTGTCTTCGGAACGGATCTCATCCCCGAGTTTTCCCATTTCGTCAATGAAAGGCTTGAGACTATCTTTCATTGCTTTTTCTGCATCGTTGGCCGGGGTGCCGGTTACGATTGACAAGGTATCCAGGTTGATAGTGAGTTTGCCGTTTTCAAGTGTAAACGTTGTCTTGAACGGAGTTGCCATACCGCGTTCAGTCTTGACAACGTCGGGCGAAAACTGAATGATCGTAATTTGCGATTCATTCTGGGTACCTTTGAATTTGAATGCATTGTTTTCTACCAGCGCACTGTCGAAAGGTAAAACGTCCGGTTTTCCGTATTCATAAAGATATACGTAGTTTCCGTTCAGATCGGCGTTTGAAACTGTACCGGTTATTTCGTAACCCGGTTTTTCGCTGCAAGCTGCAAGAAGCAGGGCGGAGGCAGCCAATGGAAGATACTTTTTCATATATTATATGTGTTAAAACGATGTCATCACCTTGTGATTCGCGAAGTTATCGCTTTATTAATTATAGTTTATTTCTTTAGGCTTAAAAAGTTCTAATATTACCGAAAAGATGGATTATATTTGTTGCCTGATCGATATACCGGGGTTTACCGGCAGTTATCGGGAGATTATTCTACAAATATTAATACTATGATTCGGACCAATAATAACAAACGGACAATGCTACGGCTTTTATGTATGAAATTGATGATACTCTGCTTGTTTTTGCTTTGTGCTTTACCAGGCGGGGAGGCGGCGGTTTCGCTGCATAAAGCAAATATCGACCTGTCGAATAATGCAATTATCGATATATATCAGGACGATCGCGGTTATATGTGGATCGGAACTTACGATGGCCTGAACCTGTTCAACGGGAGAAATACCTATGTCTATCGTTTTGAACCGGATAATAAGAATACCCTTTGCAGTAACATTATCAATAAAATCTCAGATGGCGGTCCCGGGTATCTCTGGGTGTCTACCTCGATGGGACTGAACCGGTTTTCGCTGAAAGACCGTAAAGTGACCGAGTCATATCCTGAATATCCCGAATGTCTTCTTATAGCAACGGATTCTTTAGAAAATACCCTGGTTGTCAGCCGGAAGAATTTTATATCCTGCCATACTTCCCGTACAGCTTCCTTTCAGGACATTTATACGCGGGACATAACACCGGAAACAGCAAGGTTATTATTTGTAGGCGAGCAAGGCCGTTTTTATCTTCTCTCGTCAGACGGGGTTTTGAAGCAACTCATTCCGGATTATTCGAAACTGCCTTTAACGATAAAAACAAAGGAAAACAAGATACATGATAAACCGATAGAACAGGCTTTTTATGAAGAGGGCGTTCTTTATTATGTCGATGCCGATAATAAACTGTACCGGTACCGGACGGAGGAGAACAAAGAAACATACTTGTCTGATCTTTCCGGATGGATGGAAAAATATGGTAAGGTAGCCCGTGTAGTCTCTTTTCAGTCGAAACTGTATCTGGTGTTCAGGAACGGCCTGTTGCTTGATCCTGATAAACCGGAAGAAGCTATCGATCTGAATATCGGTGTCTTTAGTATGTTTAAAGACAAGAAACAACAAATACTCTGGATTGGTACGGATGGGCAGGGACTCAGAATGTTGTACGATAAATATGAACGTTTTGACGGATTGGCGTTGGAAGATTTACCTTTTGTAATGCTCAATCCGGTTCGTTCCGTTTATACGGATGAAGATAAGACACTATGGTTCGGAACGAAAGGGGATGGCTTTGTTCGTATAAAAGAGTATGATTCCTATGCAAAAGGGGAGATCCCGCTAGACCGGATCGCCCGTTATACAACGGCAGACGGCCTGTCTAACAACCGGGTCTATTGCTTTTTCAAAAGCCTGTATCATCCCCTGGTGTGGATTGGTACAGACGGCCCCGGCCTTTCTTATTATTCTTATGAGGATGAGAAAGTCCATACGCTTCCCAGCAAGATAGATACCCGGATAAGATATGTTCATTCTATCTGTGAGATAAACGATTCGACGCTTTGGATGGCAACGACGGGCGACGGGTTGATCGAGGTTGTTCTGGAACGGGATAAATCTGGTCTGACGGTTAAGTATCTTCAGTCTTACCTGCTGGAAAAGGACGGAAAGATATGTAACGAATTTTATTCCATGTATTATGACGGAAAATCCACCCTGTATCTGGGAAGCCGCGGAGGATATGGGATGGCACGTTTCGACCTGCTCACGAGACAGTATGATTTTATGTCGATGAACAATTCGGCTAACCAGGCGATCGGTGATGTCCTTAGTCTGTGTTATAGCAGCGATTCGACCTTTTATCTGGGAGCCAGTTCCGGCATGACGCGGATGAAATGCGATCAGGCGGGGACGTGTGAATTTTGGCAGTACGACAGGAGTGACGGCATCAGCAACGATATGATTCATGGCATACTGGAGGACAAAGATAAATGTATCTGGTTGAGCTCCAATAAGGGACTAACCAAATATAACCCGCATAATAACTTTTTCCATAATTATGGGAGCCAGGAACTGATGGTTACGGAGTTTTCCGACGACGCTTACTGGAAATGCCCTTATACCGGACGTCTGTTTTTCGGGGGCGTCGATGGGCTGGTATGGATCGACCCGCAAAACGACCGGCAGGAAAGCTATAGTCCCGACCTGCATTTCTTTGAGTTGAAGATGGGAGACGAAACCATCAGTCTTTACGATTATGCGGATGCGAATCCCGGCCCTGTAACAATTCCTCCGGACGTTTCGACTTTTACCATTTCATTTGTTGCCACCGACTATATCCATGGTGACAATTATGAATATTCTTATCTGTTGCAAGATTATAATACGGCCTGGACGGAATTACAAAAGAGCAATGAAATATCGTTTACCAAGCTGCCTTACGGAAACTATACCCTGAAAGTCCGTTATAAAAACGATGTTTACGATTCTAATGCGCGGGAATATCTTTTACCGTTGAAAATACTTCCTCCCTGGTATCTCAGTACCTGGGCGATAGCGGTCTATATTTTTCTGGCCATCCTCTTTGCAGGCGTGCTGGTTTATTGGATCAACCGGCGTATCGCTGAAAAACAACAACAGGTGGCCCGTAAAATCCATGAAGAACAGAAAGAAAAGCTGTACGAAGCCAAACTGAACTTCTTTGCCAATATCACCCACGAACTTTGTACCCCGCTGACTTTAATCAACGGAGTAGGGGACTATATTCAAACCTATGCCGAAAATACTTCCGACAACAAACTGAAAAGGTATATCCGCATATTGAGGGATAACGTAGCGAGCTTGAATGAACTGATTCAGGAAATCCTGGATTTCCGTAAGATAGAAGAGGCTGGGCTGAATTATTTCAGTATCAGGCGCATCTCTGTCCCGGATATTATCCGCAGGCAATACGAGTCATTTACCCCTATTGCCGAGCAGAATGGGATAAAATTCGTGTTGTCTCTTCCGGATCAGCTTTACTGGAATACAGACCCTACCGGATTAAAGAAGATATTGGTCAATCTGATTTCCAACGCTTTTAAATACTCGGATGAAGCCGGAGAAATACGTATTTCGGCTACTACGGAAAATGAGTCCTTGATAATCCGTGTCTATAATTCGGGCAAAGGAATATCCGAAACAGACCTGAAGACTATTTTTGACCGTTACCGTATATTGGGCGACCTGGAGGGAAACAATTATACGCAAACAACGTCGAGGAACGGACTGGGATTGTTTATCTGTCATAGTATCGTACAATCTCTGCATGGCACGATAGAGGTGAAAAGTGAAGAAGGCCGGTTTGCCGAATTTATTGTCCGCTTGCCACACCTGGAAGCCGAGGAGGAGGAAGCCGAGCCGGAAAATGAGGAACCGGAAACGGTGCCTGTCCTTTCGTCTCCCATCGATGAAACCGGATTGCCGGGAATTGTCTCTCCGGAGAATAAACCCTGTGTCCTGGTGGTGGACGATCATAAGGATATTGTCTGGTTGATTAAGGAATCTTTATCTGAGGCTTATACGATAGTGGAGGCTTACGGTGTGGAAGAGGCGATCCGTTTGATGGAAAAACAAACGCCTGCCTGATTATTACGGATATTATGATGCCGGAGATCGACGGGATGGAATTGATCAGCCGTGTGAAATCGGATAAGTTTACCCGCCATATTCCGTTGATAGTCGTTTCTGCCAGAATATCGGAACACGACCAGGCGGAAGGGCTCGACCTGGGGGCAGATGCCTACCTGACCAAGCCGTTTTCTGCGGTGGTGCTCCGCTCCGTAGTCAACCGGCTGATGACGAGCAAAAAAGAACTGAAAGATTATTACTATTCACCGGAGAGCGCCTACGAACAATCCGGCGGACAGCTGATTCATCAGGAAGATAAAGAATTTATGGATGCCGTAACTGCTATTATCCGGGAAAATCTCGATAAGGAAACCCTGCGCCTGGAGCTGATAGCCGAAAAGATGGGCATGAATACCCGGTCGCTTTACCGCCGTTTCAAGAAGATATCTCCGCTCACTCCTTCCGATTTTATCAAGGATTACCGGTTTAATTATGCTGCGCAGTTATTGGTGACGACTAATCTGAGCGTACAAGAAATTATCTATAAAGTCGGCATTTCGAACAGGTCTTATTTCTACCGGGAATTTGCTGCCAAATATAATCAGACGCCTACCGAGTACCGCAATAAGCAAAAAGTAAAACTTCCGGGGAGATAAAAGCGATTCCGACAGGAATATGTAAAACTTCCGGTGGAAAGTACTGATTTCAACCATTATCCCGTGAGTGTCCTGATTTGCCAAAAGAGTGTCATAATGTGCCGGGTGCATATTGTGACACTCTTTTGGTATTCCAGTAGTAATGCGGGAAAAGAACAATCCGGTAATATTGCATTCAGATTTGTGAAACCCGATAATGCTTTTTAATATGAATACAGAATGATTTGAGCAATGAATAGAAACACTTCGCTTGATTGGCATTTGAGGCGGGAGTGTATCAGGGAGTTGTTTTATACTTTGGATAGTGAATACTTTATTGTTTTAATTTTATGAAGTTGTGTTGCATTAATATATTTGTAATTGTAGTTGGTAGTTTTTTGCTTTCAGCATGTCGGGAAAATATTTCGGTGAATGTACCTGAATTGTCGGATGGGGACCCGACAACTTGTTATACAGGAACCCGGAAACTGAATCGGATTGTTTTTGATCCTCAATACAGTATTCCTATCCAAAGTTATAAAATCTATTCATCAGGCGAATCACCTGTACATGACCCGGCAAGCTGGGTACTGAAAGGCTCCTACGACGGAAAGAACTGGGTGGTGGTAGACGAACGGAATGACCAGCGCTTCTGTTCACGTTACCAGGAAATCCTTTGTCCGATAACCAATCCTTCCAATTATAAACAATATATGCTGGAAGCCGAAACGGCAGGCAGCGATACGCTGGTGATCGGTGATGTCTTGTTTTCCGAAAAGAACCTGGTTACAGACTGGGAAGATTTCAGATATCCCGCAGTAGACTTTGAAGTACTGGCTCCGGAAACAAAAGGTGCAGCGATCTATGCAGATCTTGTACAAGATCCGGATACCTACCTGAAATATCATGCCCGCAAAGTGGCGGAAATCCTTTTCTATACGGCAAAAGATACTATGAATGATGTTCAGACCATTCATTATACATTGAAGGATTATGATGGCGTTTCTGCCAAATCCGGGAATCCTCCGGCTATTTATATCGAATACAGTACCCGCCATATCGAGAAGTCGGCGAACGAATCGCTTTACAAGCTCGACTTTGAAACACGCGGTGTCTTATATCATGAGCTGGTCCATGCGTACCAGTTCGAACCGAAAGGGATTGGTTCATACTCGACGAATAAAGAATTTTGGGCCTGTATAGAAGGAATGGCGGATGCCGTGCGGGCAGAGTCCGGGTTTTTCGATATGAGTACCGTAAGCCGGGGGGTAACTGGATGGATGGTTACCGTACGACCGGTTTCTTTATCCAGTGGCTGAAAACAAAAGACCCGGATGCCATACGTAAATTCCATCTGACCGTCCGCGACCTGGATGTATGGAGTTTCGACAAGGCGATCAAGTGTATTTTCGGCGAAGAATCCGGTATTGAAAGCATGTGGAATGAATACCAGGCGTTTCTGACAAAAGAATAAATAAATACTACATACCTATGAAATCTGTAAGATGTTTAGCCTTATTTCTGTCTGCTGCGCTGGCAGGTGGAACGCTGTGGGCACAGGAGAAAGTATCCTTTGTCAATCCGATCATCGGAACAAACGGGATGGGGCATACGTTTCCGGGTGCTTGCGTGCCGTTCGGACTGGTGCAGCTAAGTCCGGATACCGACACGATCCCGCATAATGTCGATGGCAAGTATCAACCCCGTTCCTATGAATATTGTGCCGGATACCAGCATAAGGACAGCAGTATCGTCGGTTTCAGTCATACGCATTTCAGCGGAACCGGTCATTCCGATCTGGGTGACATACTGATCATGCCCGCTACCGGCAGCCTGAAACTGAATCCCGGAACAGCGACCGATCCGGACGGCGGTTACCGTTCCCGTTTCTCGCACGACACGGAGATATCCCGTCCCGGCTATTACGAAGTCATGTTGTCCGATTATGGCGTAAAAGCGCAACTGACGACCACCAAACGGGTGGGAGTTCATAAATATACTTTTTCCGGCGATGGCGGAAACCAGCGTATTATTCTTGATATGATTCATGGTATTTACAATTACGACGGAAAAGTCCTGTGGACGAATATCCGCGTAGAGAATGATACGTTGGTTACCGGTTATCGCATAACAAACGGATGGGCACGGACCAATTACACCTATTTTGCGATGTCTTTCTCCAAACCTGTCATTCATTATGGTTGCGAGGAAAAGGCGAAAGTGAATTACCGTGGTGGTTACGGCAAATTCAATATGAAAGAGAATTTCCCGGATATCGGCGGACGGAAGATCGTAGCCTATTTCGATTTCGATCCGGCAACCTCCAAAGAATTAGAAGTCAAGGTAGCCCTTTCCGGTGTGAGTACCGACGGTGCCCTGAAGAATCTTCGTGCGGAAGCATCCGGTTACAGCTTTGACCAATTGGCGGCAAAGGCTTCGGATACCTGGAACAAGGAACTTTCCTGTATAGAGGCAAAAGGTAACAACGACCAGCTGGCTATGCTTTATACCTCTTTATATCATACCATGATTAATCCGTGTGTCTATACCGATGTCGACGGGCAGTACCGCGGCTTGGACGGAAATATTCACAAGGCCGACGATTTTACAAACTATACGGTCTTCTCTGTCTGGGATACTTACCGTGCTTTGCATCCGTTATTCAATATCATCAACCGCCAGGTAAATACCGATATTGCCCGCTCCATGCTGAAACACTGCGAACAAAGCGTACATAAAGCGTTACCGGTATGGAGCCATATGGCAAATGAAAACTGGTGTATGATCGGTTATCATTCCGTATCCGTACTGGCGGATGCCGTGGCAAAAGGATTACCACTGGATAAGGAGGAAGTCCTGCAAGCGATGGTCAGCAGTTCTACCATTCCTTATTATGACGGAACGAAGGAATATATGGAAAAAGGATATGTTGCACTCGACCATAACGGAAGTGCCGGTTCCTTAACGCTGGAATATGCTTACGATGACTGGACGATTTATAATACCGCCCGCCTGGCAGGAAACGACCGGGTGGCAAACCAATATAAAAAACGGGCGGCCAACTATATCAATGTGTTCGACACAAGTATCGGTTACGCCCGTCCCCGTTATTCGGACGGACGCTGGAAAGAAAACTTCAGTCTGTTGAGTACGCATGGTGAAGGGTTTATCGAAGGAAATGCCCTGAACTATTCTTTCTATGTCCCTCAGGACGTAAACAATATGATTCAATTGATGGGAGGCGACAAGTCTTTCATTTCCAAACTCGACTCGCTGTTCACGATGCATCTGCCGGACGAGTTTTTTGCCGAAACGGAAGATGTTACCAAAGAAGGACTTTTAGGCGGCTATGTGCATGGCAACGAACCGAGCCACCATATCCCGTTCCTGTATGTCTGGACTACCCAACCCTGGAAAACCCAATACTGGCAGCGTGAAATCATGAACAAGATGTACCGAAATAATATCGACGGTCTGTGCGGTAACGACGATTGCGGCCAGATGTCGGCCTGGTATATCCTGTCGGCTATGGGATTCTATCCCGTTTGTCCGGGAACCGACCAATATGTGTTGGGTGCTCCCTACCTGCCTTATATGAAGGTATCGCTTGAAAACGGGAAGACTTTTGAAGTCAGGGCGGATAAGGTCAGCGACAAGAACCGCTATGTCAAATCTGTCCGTCTGAACGGCAAACCGTATACAAAAGCCTATATCACGCAACAAGATATTATGAATGGGGGAGAGCTGACTTTTGAAATGACCTCTTCACCGAATAAGAAGCGTGTATTTACCGGGGACGACAAACCCTATTCGTTATCTGCTAACTAATCATTATTCTATATTCCATGAAGAAGTTATTTATTCTGGCTATTGCCTTTTGCAGCAGTCTTTTCACGATGAAGGCTGCGGATAAGACCGAACTGGTGGATTACGTGAATCCCCTGGTCGGCTCCCAGTCGAAAATATCCTTGTCCACAGGAAATACCTATCCGGCGATTGCAATGCGTGGGGTATGAATTTCTGGATGCCTCAAACCGGAAAGATGGGAGACGGCTGGGCCTATACCTATGATGCCGACAAGATACGGGGTTTCAAGCAGACACACCAGCCCAGTCCCTGGATAAACGATTACGGTCAGTTTGCCATCATGCCGATAACCGGTAAGGTGGTGTTCGATCAGGATAAGCGTGCCAGCTGGTTTTCCCATAAGGCGGAAGTGGCCAAACCGAATTATTACCGTGTTTACCTGGCCGATCATGATGTGGTAACGGAAATCACGCCGACAGAACGTGCCGCCATGTTCCGTTTTACTTTTCCTGAAACGGATAAGTCGTATGTGATTGTCGATGCTTTCGACCGTGGCTCTTATATTAAGATTATTCCCGAAGAAAATAAGATCATCGGTTATACCACCCGTAACAGCGGAGGTGTTCCTGAGAATTTCAAGAACTACTTTGTTGTCGTGTTCGATAAGCCTTTTACTTATAAGGCAACGGTCGGTGACAGCGAAATCCGCAAGGGTGAAACGGAAGCACAGGAAAACCATACCGGTGCCATCATCGGTTTCTCAACTCGTCGCGGGGAAGTTGTGCATGCCCGTGTCGCTTCTTCTTTTATCAGTCCCGAACAGGCTGAGTTGAATCTGAAAGAGTTGGGCGGACGGTCTTTTGATGAAATAGCGGATGCCGGTCGTAAGACGTGGAACGAAGTGTTGGGACGTATCCGGGTGAATGACGATAATGTAGACAAACTGCGTACTTTCTATTCCTGCCTGTATCGTTCCGTCCTTTTCCCGCGTAGCTTCTACGAAGTGGATGCCAATGGGAATATCGTGCACTATAGTCCGTACAACGGGGAAGTATTGCCGGGTTATATGTTTACCGATACCGGTTTCTGGGATACTTTCCGTTGCCTGTTCCCGTTCCTGAACCTGGTGTATCCGTCGATGAATGTGAAGATGCAGGAAGGTTTGGTGAATACGTATAAGGAAAGCGGATTCCTGCCGGAATGGGCGAGCCCCGGCCATCGTGGCTGTATGGTAGGAAATAATTCGGCTTCGGTTGTTGCCGATGCTTATCTGAAAGGTTTGCGCGGTTACGATATAGAAACCCTTTGGGAGGCTGTCGTACACGGAGCGAACAATGTTCATCCGAAGGTGAAATCGACCGGCCGTCTAGGTTACGACTATTATAATAAGTTGGGGTACGTGCCTTATGATGTGAAGATCAACGAAAGTGCCGCCCGTACATTAGAATATGCTTACGATGACTGGGCCATCTATAAACTGGGAAAAGCATTGGGTAAACCGGAATCGGAAATAGCAGTTTTTGCCAAACATGCCATGAATTATAAGAACCTGTTCGATAAGGAAACCAAGCTGATGCGTGGTCGTAATGAAGACGGTACATTCCAGTCTCCGTTCAACCCGCTGAAATGGGGGGATGCCTTTACGGAAGGAAATAGCTGGCATTATACCTGGTCTGTCTTCCATGACCCACAGGGATTGATCGACCTGATGGGAGGGAAGTCCGGTTTCAACGCAATGATGGATTCCGTATTCAATGTGCCGCCTTTGTTCGATGACAGTTATTATGGTGGTGTAATCCATGAGATACGCGAAATGCAGATCATGAATATGGGTAATTATGCTCACGGTAACCAACCGATTCAGCATATGATCTATCTCTATAATTACTCCGGTGAACCCTGGAAAGCGCAGTATTGGGTACGCGAAGTGATGGACAAGCTGTACTTCGCCACTCCCGACGGCTATTGCGGTGACGAGGATAACGGACAGACTTCTGCCTGGTATGTGTTCTCTGCACTCGGCTTCTATCCGGTCTGCCCGGGAACTGACCAGTATATCCTTGGTTCCCCGCTATTCAAAAGCGTGACGCTGAATCTGGAAAACGGCAAGAAGGTAGTGATCAATGCCAACAACAATGATGCCGCGAACCGCTACATCTCGACCATGAAGGTGAACGGCAAGAATTACACCCGCAACTACCTGACACACGAAGACTTGTTGCGTGGCATGACGATCAACTGCACCATGTCCGCCACCCCGAACAAAACCCGTGGCACAGAGGAAAAGGATGCACCTTATTCATTCTCTAAAGAGATAAAAGAATAATAGAAAATGAGCTATTTATAGTGACAGGTTGTACCTGTCTCCCCTCTTGAGAGGGGGTAGGGGGTGTGTTGTAGCCAGTCAATAAAACAGGCTTTGTTACAGGTTCATTTGCCGTCTGCTTCAGCTGACGGATTAGTAAAGAATCTATCTCATTGGACTTTAGTCCCATTTCTTACAGTTTTCTATCTAATAGACATGTGGCTGAAGCCAAAAGAGAGAAACAACTTGTAAACCGTCAGCTGAAGCAGACGGCAAATGAACCTGTAATAGTCAAGCGGCTCTGATTGTGGTGGTTATATAGGTGAGGATATGCACACCCCCTTCCCCCTCTCAAGAGGGGAGCGAGTTACAACCAGTCACTATAATTAGCTCACATCTGATAAAATATGAAACTACGAATATATACATTATTAGCCATGTCTTGTTTTACCTTGACAGGCATGGCCCAAAACGAGAAACTGACCGACTACGTCCGCCCCTTGGTCGGAACAGACGGATACGGGAATGTCTATCCCGGTGCACAAATCCCGTTTGGTGGTATCCAGATCAGTCCGGATACAGACTCCAAATACTACGATGCGGCAGCCGGTTATAAATACAACCATACTTCCATCCTCGGATTCAGTCTGACGCACCTGAGCGGAACAGGCATCCCCGACCTGGGTGATTTCCTGTTTGTCCCCGGCACCGGCGAAATGAAACTCGATCCGGGAACCCGCGAAAATCCCGATGAAGGTTACCGTTCACGCTATACCCATGACCAGGAGTGGACTTCTCCCAATTACTATGCCGTCCTGTTGCAGGATTATGGTGTCAAAGCCGAAATGACGGCCGGACTGCGTAGCGGAATGTTCCGCTTCACCTATCCCAAATCGGATAAGTCTTTCATCATGATCGACCTGAACCATACGCTATGGCAATCCTGTGAATGGTCGAATCTCCGTATGGAGAACGATTCGACCCTGACCGGCTATAAGTTGGTGAAAGGCTGGGGACCGGAGCGCCATGTCTATTTCACCGCCGTCTTCTCCAAAAAGCTGAAAGATTTCCACATCATGCAGGATAAGAAGCCGGTCATTTACAACACTTCCCGTTTCAGAAGCACGAACGAAGCCTGGGGAAAGAACCTGATGGCTTGCCTTTCCTTTGCTACGGAAGAGGGGGAAGAAGTGATTGTAAAAACTTCCGTATCGGCAGTCAGTACAGCCGGGGCACAACTGAATATGCAGGAACTGGACGGCATGACCTCGACGGCCTGAAAGAAAAAGGTATCGACTTATGGGAACAGGAACTCGAAAAGTACCGTGTGACAGCCGACCGGAAGACAAAAGAGACCTTTTATACGTCTGCTTATCATGCGGCTTTGCATCCGTTCATCTTCCAGGATGCCGACGGTCGTTTCAGAGGACTGGACAAGAATATCGAACAGGCCAAAGGCTTTACGAATTATACTACTTTCTCTTTGTGGGACACCTATCGCGCCCTGCATCCCTGGTTTAACCTGGTGCATCAGGACGTGAACGCCGATATCGCCAATTCCATGCTTGCCCATTACGATAAGAGCACGGAGCGAATGCTTCCGATCTGGTCGTTCTATGGTAACGAAACCTGGTGTATGATCGGTTACCATGCCGTATCCGTTCTGGCCGATATGATCGTTAAAGGTGTCAAAGGTTTTGATTACGAACGGGCATACGAAGCATGAAGACAACCGCAATGAATAAACATTACGATTGCCTGCCGGATTACGATCGTAACGGTTACGTTCCTTTCGACAAAGAAGCCGAGTCGGTTTCCAAAACATTGGAGTATGCCTACGACGATTATTGCATTGCCCGCGCGGCCCAGACTTTGGGAAAGACGGACGATTATAAGTATTTCCTGAACCGTTCCCTCTCTTACCAGACTTTGATTGATCCGGAAACCAAATACATGCGTGGCCGTGACAGCCAGGGTAACTGGCGCACCCCGTTTGCCCCGATCGCTTATCAGGGACCGGGTTCGGTAAATGGCTGGGGAGATATCACCGAGGGATTTACGATGCAATACACCTGGACCGTTCCGCACGACGTACAGGGATATATCAACCTGGCGGGAAAGAAACTGTTCGAGAAACGGCTGGATGAACTCTTTACTGTCGAGTTGCCGGACGATATTCCGGGCGCCCACGATATCCAGGGACGTATCGGCGGTTACTGGCACGGCAACGAGCCTTGCCATCATGTCGCTTATCTGTATAATTACCTGGGCAAGCCGTGGAAATGCCAGAAATGGATACGCGAAATAGTAGATCGTTTTTACGGCAACGAACCCGGTTCGTTGAGCGGTAATGACGACTGCGGGCAGATGTCGGCCTGGTACATGTTCAACTGTGCCGGTTTCTATCCTGTCGCTCCTTCCAGTAATATATATAATGTAGGTTCCCCTTGTGTTGAGGCGTTATCTATCACGATGAGCAACGGCAAAGAGATTAAGATGACGACCGAGAACTGGTCGAAGGAGAATGTCTATATAAAAGAAATGTATGTAAACGGCAAGAAATACAACAAATCTTACCTGACATATGATGACGTGAAATCCGGTATATCCCTGCATTTTGTGATGAGTGACAAGCCGGCCTTCAAACGTGCAGTGTCGGCAGATGCCTGTCCGGCCTCCCTGTCATTGCCTGGTAAGACAATGCTTTACCAAAAGCCTGCCGGCAACTAAGCAGATGGTTTTTCAATATACACATATTATTTCAATTAACGATGAGAGAGTTTTTCCCCTTTAGGTGAGGGGCTGGGGCGTGTGATATGGGAATACCACACGCCTCTTTATTATGAACTTCCTTCCCATACGGGAAAGAAATGATAATCAGGCTACTTTTCCTGTAGCCAATTCTCTTTCAAGATACTACATAAGCCGTACTTTGGCTGTAGAGTCCCGTGTTAAGGTTGATAAAGCCGTGCGTATGTTTCATACCAACGCCCCTCCTTTCCTGTGGCAATAGGCCGTAAGGTCTTCTACTACGTCTTCAAACGAAAGCGTATGTTCCACATTGTAGAAACGGTTTACAAAGTCAATGCCTTTAAACCTTTCCAGATAGCGATAAGCCTGCGATGTATTGAGCGAATGGGCTGCGGCAAACTCGCTTATTACGGCGATAATGTATTCTATCTTGTTTTTAAGCTCCGAATCTGTATTTTTCATCTTCCTTGCTGTTTTTAAGTTACATCAAGTACAAAGATATATCTTTTTTTCGGAAGTTTCCCAATGCTCACACGTAGTCTGGATACTCTTATTATTCTTCCTCTTCTTTGGGTGGCAGCGAATACACCCGGTGCGTCCTGTATCCCATCTTACTGACTATGCCGTCTTTTACAAACAGTTTCATGTCCTCAGTTGCCCGGTAACGGCTGCAATGGTTTATTCCTGCATAATCCGTCAGATTGATATACGGATTGTTTTGCAGGAATTTAAGCATCTTATTTTTCCTGTCCGTCAGTTCATTTGAAGTGACATTCTCTCTTTTTATTTTCAGTGGGCGGTCCTTGTCGACCAGTTCCCTCAACCGTTTGGCGCAACGGAAGTTCACCCCGTCTGCCCTGGCAAAGAAGACAGTCCTGCCTTTTTCATCCGTTTTCTGTAACGTCTTGAGAGCAGGGGAGAAGTGTCCTAATCCCTCCAGTTCCACACAATAGCCGTTCGATAAGTTCCGTCCGATATAGGTGGTCAGCGCCTCTATCGCCCCTTTCACATCGGCCGAAGTTAGCGAACACGAATCCGAGAGGTATTCGCAAATGTCTTCCATCCGCATGGTCCCTTTGGATATAAGCCGGGCGCAAGACTGTTGCTCCTTGCCGCTGGTGTTTGGTGCCTTGTATACTCCGAATTTAATTCTTCCCATGGTAGTTTAATTTTAATACTGGTATAATTATTATTACCTCGGATGTATCTTTGACAAGGTGCGTCCGAATCTTACTTTTCTGCCTATGTAAGTTGTTGTCGACGTTGTCGGCAATATTGTTGACACTGTCGAAAACTTTGCCGACACTGTCATTTATTTTACCGACAGCGTCGGCAACAACTTACCTGCCTTCCAAAGGTAATACATGTCCGGGGTAAAAGCAAGTAATATAAGGGATAAATGAAACTATTCCGGTGATAATTTTATCTTTTGCACATGAACATTACCGTTTCTTCCAGGAATCATGTACTTTTGTATTCTTGCAAAACGAACATCATGATAACACTATCGAATTTTGAAAATTATGCGCTTCCTCAGATATGGGAGCGCGGTATATCTTATTATAGGCAGGGAGCAGTGAAAAATCTGGAAGAAGACTCTCCCGAGGAATGGGTTGCAACTGTTCTGGGTACTGAGGATTATACAGTGGAAGTAACCCTTGAAGATGATAAGGTCATGGATTATATCTGTGATTGTCCTTATGAAGGAGATATGTGTAAGCATGTGGTTGCCACATTGTTAACGATCAGAGAAAGGAAAAGACGGAAAAATATTTTATCCAGGCAGAAGAGACGGAGAGTAAGAGCAGGGACTTTTCTTCTGAGACTGTCAAAGCTGAAATCAACGAGATACTTGCTATCGCAGACAAGAAGCAATTAATGTCGTTTTTATCGGAATACGCTGTTCATCATGTTGATTTCAGGAATGCTTTGAAACAACAATTTATTCCTGATCGGAATACAGAGAGCCTTGATACGGATTATTGTCAGGAAGTGGAAAGGTGTTTTCTATCCTCACCGTCCGGCAGTGGATATGGGAGATCCGGAAGACGTTATTCGTACGAAGTCGATTTGAACGAAATATCACGCAAACTGTCCGTTTATGAGAAGAAAGCAGAGTTTCTAATGAAACAGAAGTCGTTTGGGGATGCAGCTTCTATCTTTTTACAAATGCTTCGTTCGATAGGCAAACATTATAAAGAAGATTCGTATTATGCTTCTTACGATAATGATTTTGCTCTTTCAGGTGATTGTTATATGGCCGGAGAAGGTTTGATGTCGTTGGGAAATAACCAGGAAGTTCCTCAATCTCTGAAAGATGATATCCTGAAATCCTTAGACGAAATATGCGATCTATCGGCTTATACGGAATATTGTATCTATGAAATCGAGGAACTCAGGGATGAATTTGAGATGAATGCCCTGCCATTGACTAAGGTGCTGGAACGTGTCGAAAAGGAACTGGCAGGACTGGATGAGTCGGATGCCGGTCTTTCCGCCTTTGTAAGCAAGAAAATAGATCTGCTTTATCTGTTGGATCGTAATGAAGAAGCGGAAGCAACTACCATGCGTTATCTTTTCTTGCCGGAAATAAGAAATTTGCGGGTTGACGATTTGATCGATGCCGAAAAGTATGAAGAAGCCTTGTCGACATTGGAAGAAGGCATTCGCCTGGAGGAGCAGGAAGAACAGTCTTATAATATCCATAAATGGAAGAATAAGAAATTAATAATCTATCAACGGATGCAGGATATTCCCCATGTCATAAGTACCGCTAAAGATTTGTTTATTGAAAAGAAAGGTAATATGGATTATTACCGGTTATTAAAACAATTGATACCGGTCGGGGAATGGGATTCCTTTTTTAGTGAACTGATCGAACAAACTCCTTTTTCGGCAAGTTGCTGGACTTCTTCGGTAGAAGCTGATATTTATGTGGAAGAAGGAGATGTTGCCCGGCTGGAGAACTTTCTGAGACGTAATTCTTCATTGAATGTTCTATTGATTTATTCCCGTTATTTAAAAGATGATTATCCGGAAGATTTGTTGGAGCGTTTTAGTTCACATGTTCAGGTTTATGCCGAAAAGAATACAGACCGATCGCATTATGAATACGTGGCAAAAGCACTGAAAGAAATGCTGAAGCTGAAAGGAGGAGAGCAGGAAGTCCGCCTCCTTGTGGATGTTTTCCGTCAGGCGTATAAACGGAGAACAGCTATGATGGGGATATTGAAAGATTTCTAGGCGGTTTTTCAATAAATCTCAATATCTTTGCATGAGACATTTATCAAGTGGTCTTAAATAGCTAGAGCAGGCAATAATAAGGACTGACTTATATAATCCGACCAATTTATAATTGAAGAAAATAATGAAGAAAATGATTTTGGGAGCACTGGTTTTCCTGTCGATACAAATGACGTCTGCACAGACGTTGGAAAAGATGCAATGGTTCAATGAACCGGCAAAGTGGGAGATAAATGATAAGGCTTTATCCATGTTTGTCACTCCGCAGAGCGATTACTGGCGTATCTCCCATTATGGGTTTACGGTCGATGATGCTCCTTTTTATTATGCCACTTATGGCGGCGAGTTTGAAGTAAAGGTGAAGGTGACAGGCGAGTATAAAGCACGTTTCGACCAGGCCGGACTGATGCTCCGTATCGACCATGAGAATTATATAAAGGCGGGTATCGAGTTTGTCGACGGAAAATTCAATCTGAGCACTGTCGTTACCCATAAAACGAGCGACTGGAGCGTGATCTCGCTGGATAAGCCTGTTCCGTATATCTGGATCAAAGCAGTCAGACGCCTGGATGCGGTAGAAATATTCTATTCGTTCGACGATAAAACGTATACTATGATGCGTAACGCCTGGTTGCAGGATAATATTCCGGTAAAGGTTGGTTTTATGGCTGCCTGTCCCGACGGGAACGGCTTCAATGCGAAGTTTGAACACTTTGAAGTAAAGCATCTGCCGATATGCGCAGACTCGAGTGGCTGAAGAAAAATGCGGAATAAAGATCTAATCGGTTATTCTTATCTTTCATGATTGGAGAAATATTTCTATATTTGCACCGCTTTTAGATAAGAATCAGATAATATCTATATAAATCAGATTAAGAAATGACAAAGAGCGCATTACAAATTGCAAGAGCAGCTTACCAGCCTAAGGTACCCGCTGCATTGAAAGGTGCTGTAAAAGCCGTAGATGGTGAATACACTCAATCAGTAGCCGATCAGGAAGAAATTAAGGAACTGTTCCCTAACACGTACGGAATGCCGATCGTTACTTTTGAAAAGAGCAACGAAAAGAAAGAAATGCCTGCTATCAATGTAGGTGTAATCCTTTCCGGTGGTCAGGCTCCTGGTGGTCATAATGTGATTGCCGGTATCTTTGACGGTGTGAAGGCTACAAACAAGGATTCCCGCCTGTATGGCTTTATCCTGGGTCCCGGTGGTCTGATCGATCACAAATATATGGAACTGACTGCTGATATTATCGACGAATATCGTAATACAGGCGGTTTCGATATGATCGGTTCAGGTCGTACTAAACTGGAAACAAAAGAACAGTTCGACAAGGGTCTGGAAATCCTGAAAGAACTGGACATCAAGGCACTTGTTATTATCGGTGGTGACGACTCTAATACAAATGCTTGCGTACTGGCTGAATATTACAAAGCTATCAACGCTGGTGTACAGGTTATCGGTTGTCCGAAGACTATCGACGGTGACCTGAAGAACGAACAGATTGAAACTTCTTTCGGTTTCGATACTGCTTGTAAAGTTTACTCGGAAGTTATCGGTAACATTCAACGTGACTGTAACTCAGCTCAGAAATACTGGCACTTCATCAAACTGATGGGCCGTTCAGCATCTCACATCGCACTGGAATGTGCTTTGCAGACTCAGCCGAACATTGCTATCGTTTCAGAAGAAGTGGAAGCTAAAAATATGTCTTTGGACGATATCGTGACTTATATTGCAGAGATCGTTGCTAAACGTGCAGAAGCTGGCAACAACTTCGGTACCGTACTGATCCCTGAAGGTCTGATCGAATTCGTTCCGGCTATGAAACGTCTGATCGCCGAACTGAACGACTTCCTGGCTAAACACGATGCTGAATTCAAGATGATCAAGAAGAGCGAACAGCGTGCTTATATCATCAGCAAGCTGACTAAAGAAAACTCTGACCTGTATGCTTCTCTTCCGGAAGGCGTTGCCCGTCAGTTGTCTTTGGACCGCGACCCGCACGGAAACGTTCAGGTTTCTCTGATCGAAACAGAAAAATTGCTGTCTGAAATGGTTGGCAAGAAATTGGACGAATGGAAGAAAGCCGGTAAATATAACGGTAAATTCTCTGCATTGCATCACTTCTTCGGTTATGAAGGACGTTGCGCTGCTCCGTCTAACTACGATGCAGACTATTGCTATTCATTAGGTTACACTGCTTCTTGCCTGATCGCAGCTGGTAAGACCGGTTATATGTCATCTGTACGTAATACGACTGCTCCTGCTGAAAAGTGGATTGCCGGTGGTATCCCTGTAACAATGATGATGAACATGGAAAAACGTCATGGCGAAATGAAGCCGGTTATCCAGAAAGCGTTGGTTAAACTGGATGGTGCTCCTTTCAAGAAATTCGCTGCTAACCGCGACGAATGGGCATTGACTACCAGCTACGTTTATCCGGGTCCGATCCAGTACTTCGGTCCGACAGAAGTTTGCGACGAACCGACTAAGACATTGCAGTTGGAACAGGCAAAATAAGATAGAGAGATCATATCTTATATAATAGAGGTAAGGCTTAGGCTTTACCTCTATTTTTTTGGTAGTGTCTTATATGCTGACATCTATTGTATACTTGCTCAGTGGGGCTTCGCCTGCCTGTTTCAGTATCCTGTTTGCTTTCTTGAGGCAGATGTCGTTGAAGTCTTTTTCCATGCAGACGAAATTGTGACGTACATACATAGAGTCTACTTTGATAGTTTTTTGATTGAGAATATCGAAGTTGATAATCTGTTTTTTTAATTCCTTTTTATTGATATTTCCGGATACATATTTCAGAAATGCAGACAAAGCAATTTCTAAACTCAGGATTACTTCATGAGGCAATTTGCGATAATAAAACAAAAACTGGTAAAACGCTATAACCATGGAGCGCGTATTCTCGTCGTAGTTTGCCAGTAAAGACTGATATTCCTGATAATCGTCAAGCAATTCGTCGGCCAGCTGGTTTTTATCGTGCAGAAATTTTTCAGGAGCAATATCTATACCTGTTATTTCTCCGAACCGGTCAGAGATGAACTCTGCGTCTTTATACGTGATGTTGCATTTCGTATAATTCTTTTTAGTCTGGATAGAGTCGAAAAGCGAGTACCCGGTCAGTAGCGTATATATTAATATTGCTCTGCGGCATATCGAATGGTCCATCATTGATTGAGAAAGCCGGTCTATCGGATCTTGTGTAGTTTCCATATATAATTGTTTTTATTAATATTAATACAGTGGCAATATACAAAATATTAGGTTGACTTATGATAGGAGCGTCATCAACTTATTCATATTATATCGCTTGGTCGCCCCGGTGATCAGGAACCAGTCGACAATATACCATATCCCGAGGCCGCCGCCGGTCAGAAGTTTGCCAAAGCCTTTGCCTATGTTCCCGATCAGGAAGCGGTCCAAACCGGTCACACCGAGGAAAATGGAGATTAGTAGTATTATCCCCGGACTTCTGAAATGGGTGTTTTCTAAAAGAGTTTCTTTCTCCGGGGGGAGATTGAGCAGCTTATGGATGGGAATTTCGTAATCAGGAAATTTACTCTCATTAGCCAGGAGGAATTTATCGACTTTATCAGCTTCCATATTTTTAGTCAGTAGGTTTATAATGTGTAAATATAAGTATTTCCTGGTTCTTTTACAATCCTTTGTGGATATTCCATATCCAGTTCAGTATTGTTAATAGAATAATGAATGTAAGAATATACTTATTTGCCAGCTTGCGCTCCGCTTTTTTCAGCCAATCCCGGAACGTTTGCCTTTTTCGTACGAAGTCAAAAACGATACCTGTAACAAAGAAGACAGCCAGCAAAACAAATAGGAATCCATAAGGATTGATGAGGATTGAATCGCCTATATCTCCGTTCAGTAGGGTAAGAATTGCACGACGCGTTCCGCAGGCCGGACACGGATATCCTGTCATTGTGTGGAAAATGCAAGGAAATGATAATAATGCATATCCCGCTATAATGGTTACAGCAAGATATGCATATTTATTTCTTTTTCCCACAAGTAGCAGGGATTAGAACATTAATATATTCTGCAACTGTTCCTGGTTCTTCTTTTTCGTCGCATCCATGATCAGAAACCAGTCGATAATCATCCAGATCCCGCAACCGCCTAAAGTGACCAGTTTGCCGACACCCAAGGCTACATCGCCGATCAGAAAACGGTCGATACCCAATGAACCGAGGAAAACGGAAATAATAAGTATGATAGTCGGGTCTTTGAAATCGCAGGTTTGTAAATAAATCAGCTTGGATTCGTCCATGTCCAACAGACGATCCCTGATGATAGGTATATGACTGGCAGGTAGTTTGCTACTGTTTGTCATGAGGAACATATCCACTTTTTGTGCGTCCATAATTTTTATAGATTAAGTTACTAACGACAAATATAGTGTTTTTTCGTATCTTTGAACCTGATAATATTAATTTAAACAACACAATACTATGTTCTCAGGAATTGTAGAAGAAGCTGCTCAGGTAGTTGCGTTGAATGCAGATCAGGGAAACCTGCATATCACGATGAAGTGTTCATTTGTAAATGAGCTGAAAATCGATCAGAGTGTGGCACATAACGGCGTTTGTCTGACAGTGGTGAACCTGACCGATGAAACTTATACGGTGACGGCTATCCAGGAAACGCTGGACCGTTCCAATTTGGGACTGCTGAAAGTCGGTGATCTGGTAAATCTTGAACGAAGCATGATGATGAACGGTCGTCTGGACGGACATATCGTTCAGGGGCACGTGGATCAGACGGCTGTTTGTACGAATGTACGCGAAGCGGACGGAAGCTGGTATTATACATTTGAATATACTTTCGACAAGGCGATGGCGCAACAGGGATATATGACCGTGGAAAAGGGATCTGTTTGTGTAAACGGCGTCAGTCTGACTGTCTGCAACTCACAGCAGAATAGTTTCGAGGTGGCTATCATCCCTTACACACACGATAATACAAACTTCTGCCGGATTGAAAAAGGAACTGTAGTAAATCTGGAATTTGATATCGTCGGTAAATACATCAGCAAAATGATGCAGTTCAAATGAAAGATTTCCTCTTTTAGTAAAGAAATAACGGCAGAGTGACCGGGCATTTATCCCGAAACGTTCTGCCGTTTATTTTACAACGCATCTTTTCTTCCAGATATCGGTCTTATAATATATGTACGTAATAACCAATCCTATGCCGATACTGATCCCGATAGCCCACCATATTCCCTGACGGCCGTACCAGGCACTTAGCTGGTAAGCCAGCGGAATGCGGATTAGCCACAAGCAAAGCAGGCTGGTCACCATTGTGAAAATCGTATCTCCGGCTCCCCGAAGTGCACCATTGTAGATATTCAAAGCTCCGTGCACAATGAAGAATCCCCCGATGATCAGTAAATATTCTTTTCCGATCGCAATTACTGCCTGGTCGTTGGTGAAGGCGCGCATCATTTCCTCCCCGAAGAAGTAAATAGCTGTGAAGGTGACCACGCTGAATATGACATTGACCAGCATGGTGAACCGTAGTCCTTTGCGTACACGGTCGAAGCGGCCGGCTCCGATGTTTTGTCCGCAGAATGCAGCCAGTGCGCCGGATAGTGTCAGGACAGCTTGTGTAATGATCGTGTCGATTTTCCCGGCGGCACCGTAAGCGGTCAGGGTATCGGTGCCGAAGCCGTTCACTATTCCGAGAAGTGCAATCAGTCCCAAAGCGATCGCGCATTGTTGTACGCTGGTGGGGAGTCCTATTTTCAATCCTTCTTTGAATAGCTTCATGTCGAACAGTAAATCTTGTTTTTTGATGGATAGGAGCGGGTGGGTGTTGTTTACATAACCTAAAGCCACACACATTCCGATACCCTGTGCTATGACGGTTGCACGTGCCGCTCCTTCGATCCCCCAGCCGAAGCCAACGATAAATAGTAAATCGAGGACGATATTCAATACGGTGGTGATGAAAATAAAGATCATAGGGCGTATGGATTCTCCCACGCCTCTTAATATGGAAATAATACTATTGAATGTGACGAACAGGAATGTTCCTCCTATATAAATCCTGAAATAAGCGACGGCATCGGGTATGACTTCCTCCGGCGTGTTGGTCAGGCGGAAGATAGGTTCGGCGAATATGATTCCGGCAATTGAAAGGGCAATACCTGCTACCAGCATAAAAATGAAAAAGGAGGAGAAAGCACGTTGCACTTTGTCATATTGTTTGGCTCCGAAGAATTGCGAAACGACAACGGAGGTTCCGCTTCCGACACCGATAACGAGTGATATAATAAAGTAATATATAAAGAAAGAGGCGGAAACGGCTGCTAATGCTTCTTTCCCTAAAAATTGTCCGACGATAATACTGTCGGTAATATTATAGAGTTGCTGCAATAAGTTTCCGATAAGTAATGGTAAAGCAAAGCGTACGATCACTTTCCAAACCGGGCCGTGCGTCAGGTCTGAGGTGTTCATAAATCTTTGAGTAAGATATTATCGTTTGCTTTAATCATATCTTCCCGGGTTTTCAGCAGGGCATGCCATTCTTTGGTAAAAAGTTTGGAGGTGTCTATCTTGAAATTTTCAGAACCATATTCATCCATCTTGGCAAACAGATAGCCTACCGTTATTTTGTTTATGTCGATGGCCGGCTGATAATAGGCGACACGTTCATCATCTCCATAATTTACTTCTATAATGATTCCCAGCTCGGTAAGCAGATAAAGTATGTCTGTCGTGAGGCGGATGGGGATACGGTAGGCATCCGACAGTTCGTCTGCCGTATAGGGTTTCTCTCCTTTGACAAACCTTTTTATGATAAGGGAAGATATAAGCAGCGTAAGAAAATCCTTGTATCTGCGGCTGATGTTCTTACTGTCACGTTCAAAGCTGAACTTCTTTACGTTTTGTGAAGCATAAGATAATTCAGCCCCGAAAAGGCAGATCAGCCAGGATAATTGTAACCATAGTAATAATAAAGGTAAGGCGGCAAAACTACCATAGATAGCATTGTATTTACTAACCCAGATCTGTCCGCTGATATAAATAAATTGGAAGAACTGAAAGGCGCAACCGGCAATTATACCTGCCATCAGGCCGTTGATGAACCTGACTTTTGTGTTAGGCAATGATACATAAAGACCAGTAAAAGCCATTATGGTAATAATATAAGGTACAACATTCAGGGCAAGTTCGACCAGTGGCGTGAAAAAAAGGTAATTGCTCAGAAATGAATTTTGCAAGGTGGAGGCGACGATGGAAAGTCCGCTGGAGGCAGTCATCAGTATCGGCAATATAAGGAAGAGCGCCAGATAGTCTGATATTTTCCTGTACCATGGACGTGACTTTTTTATTTGCCATATATCGTTGAAGGTATCTTCGATGGAGGAGATCAGGTTGATGACCGTATAGAACAACAGGACAAGACCGATCCCGATGATGACGCCGCCTTGTGCCTGTGCCAGATAATTCTCTACGTACTGGAATGCTTTATTAAGTTCGTTCTTATGTCCGGGGAAATAATAGAGCAGTTCTTTCCGGACAGTAGCCTGAAAGCCGAAACCTTTGGCGATGCCGACCAATACTGCCAATAAGGGGACAATAGCCAGAAAGATGCTGTAAGTAAGTGCGGATGCCTTTGTTTGCAGATTCTCGCTGTTGAAACCGCGTACGGCAAGTATGACTGTTTTGATCGTGTTGATATAACGTTCTTTCAGGCCGCTTACTTCATTTTCTGTAATTCTCCAGATGTCGTAAGTTACAAAACGAATGGTTCTTGTCAGCAAGGCGTTGATCCGTTCTATCAGCGGCTTTTTATCAGCAGTCTTTTTATCCGTCTTCTTCTTCATGCTGTGATTTGTAGGGGCAAAAGGTGTTTGCCGGATGAATAAAAAAATGCAGCCTGCCTGTAAGCCGGGTCCTGTGCTTCAACCGAAGTTGGAGTGTCTGCCATTTATCTTGTCTTACCGTCACCGGCAAGCTTTAGCGGTCTACCCCCCGGCATCGGACGAGCAATCCTACATACGCCGGTATACATGACCTTACAACCCATAAGGCGTACGGCATCCCGTATTGCTACAGGACCCGGTGAGCTCTTACCTCACCTTTTCACCCTTACCGGACGAGTCCGGCGGTTATTTTCTGTTACACTACTTTGCCCTTGCGGACAACTTCCCGTTAAGAAGTATGGTGCTCTTTGTTGCCCGGACTTTCCTCACATCCGAAGATGAGCGACAGACCGACAGGCTGCAATGCGACAAAGATAACTATTTTAGTTGACAGTTGGCGGTTGATAATTGACAATTTTGAGGAAAGACAGGAACGGGTTGTCTTTCGGGTTGCTTTTGAGTTACTTACTAAGTAGACGCCGGCTTACTTAGTAAGTAGCAGGGTAGGCTACTTATCGAGTAAGCGAAGAGTTACTTAATAAGTAGGTTAAGAACTACTTAATAAGCAAAGGATGCCCCTTTTTTACCTGCCAATTGTCACCTGTCATCTGTCAACTGATATGAACATTCTGCCGTTTCTGCTGTTATATTACTGAAAGCATGACCATTTGACAGGCGGATGATTGTTAAAAAGGTACTTTGCAATACACAGTACTGTTAAGTGCCGTTAACCCCGTATAATTCGTCGTTAAAAGTGATAAAAAATCATAGGCAAATGGAATAATCGCACGTTTTTTGAACTTTCTTTGTCGAAAGAAAAGTGTTAAATTTAAATGTTTGATAAAATAGAAAAAGTATGAAAACAATGTGGAAAAATGTGCTGGGAGTCGTTCTTGTTGCTGCGATTAGTACGGGGGCAGCCGTTGGAACAAGTGCTTATTTAATGAATAAGAAACAGCCGGTTTATGTCACCGATTCTACGAACACATTCAACCAGCCTGTTCGATATGCCGGATTGAATGCAGTGGCAGCGGAAAATACCGATTTTACCCAAGCGGCAGAAAGTACCGTGCATGGGGTAGTGCATATTAAAGCTACAACCAATGCCAAGCAGTATGCTGATGATGGCAGAGGACAGCAGCAATATGTCGATCCTTTTGAGTACTTCTTCGGATTTGGAGGAAGAGGCGGAGGAGGTTTTCAGCGTCCGCAACCGCAGCCTCGTGTCGGATCTGGTTCAGGTGTTATTATTTCCACAGATGGATATATTATCACAAATAACCATGTGATTGACGGGGCGGATGAATTGGAAGTGACATTGAATGATAACCGTAAGTTTTCGGCTAAACTGATCGGAACGGATCCTACGACAGATATTGCATTGATAAAAGTAGATGCAAAAGATCTTCCGACTATTCCGTTCGGTGATTCTGAAAAATTGAAGGTAGGAGAGTGGGTGCTGGCTGTTGGTAACCCGTTCAACCTGACATCGACAGTTACTGCCGGTATCGTTAGTGCCAAAGGCCGTGGAATCTCTATGGGAGGTGACAGAAGTAAAATCGAATCATTTATCCAGACGGATGCTGCCGTAAACCCAGGTAATAGTGGGGGGGCTTTGGTGAATACAAAAGGTGAACTGATTGGTATCAACACGGCTATCTATTCTGAAACAGGAAACTTTGCCGGATATTCATTTGCTGTTCCTATCAGTATTGCAGGTAAGGTGGCAAGCGACTTGAAACAGTATGGTACTGTACAGCGTGCAATCCTTGGAGTCTTGATGATGAGTGTAGGTGATATTGCTGATCAGTTGAGTTATCCGAACCTGGATAGTAAGTTGAAAGAAGAGTTGACTGAACTGAAGTCGAAAATAAAGGTCTCTGAAGGGGCTTGCGTGTCAGATTTCGCAGAAAGAAGTTCAGCTAAAGAAGCCGGTATCGAAAAAGGTGACGTGATTATTGCTGTAAATGGTGCGAAAGTAAAGAATGCTAATGCTTTGCAGGAACAAATCAGCAAATATCGTCCCGGAGATAAAGTGGAAATTACTGTAGATCGTAATGGAAGCAATAAGAAATTTACTGTGGAACTTCGTAATGCACAAGGAAGCACATCTGTTGTGAAGAGCGCAGGTGACAGCAGTGCAGATGTTCTTGGAGCCGCTTTTAAAGCGTTGACGGATAAACAAAAACGCGAACTTGGTGTAAGCTACGGTATTGAAGTAACAGGATTGTTGAAAGGCAAATTGAAAGATGCCGGAATCCAGAAAGGCTTCGTTATCATGATTGTCAATGACCAGAAGATCTCTACACCCGAACAACTCGAAAAGTTGGTAGACAAGGTCTTGAAAGGTAATGCAGATGATCGTTACATCGTTGTAAAAGGTTTTTATCCGAACGGACGTACAAAAGTATATGCTATTGATCTAGCCGAATAATAAAATAAAGTTATATTCGTCTTATTTGGCGGGAAGATTGTTAAAGGTTTATAATTGGTCGGGTGTAGGGTGCACTCGACCAATTTTGTCAATAAAAATAATATTATCTTTGCACCCTGATATTTCTCAATTAAAAACATTGGATGAGACAGTTAAAGATCACAAAGTCCATTACCAATCGCGAAAGTGCTTCGCTTGATAAGTATCTTCAGGAAATAGGCCGTGAAGATCTTATTACAGTAGAAGAGGAAGTAGAATTGGCACAGGCAATTAAAAGAGGCGACCGGAGAGCATTGGAGAAATTAACCAGAGCTAACCTGCGTTTCGTCGTTTCTGTAGCTAAGCAATATCAAAACCAGGGATTAAGTTTACCTGACCTTATTAACGAAGGTAACCTGGGATTGATTAAAGCGGCTGAGAAATTTGATGAAACCAGAGGGTTTAAGTTCATTTCTTATGCTGTATGGTGGATTCGTCAGTCTATTTTGCAGGCTTTGGCAGAGCAGTCTAGAATTGTTCGTCTTCCGTTGAATCAGGTTGGTTCGCTGAATAAGATCAGCAAAGCCTTCTCTAAATTCGAACAGGAAAATGAGCGTAGACCTTCTCCCGAAGAACTGGCAGATGAACTGGATATTCCTGTAGATAAGATTTCAGATACTCTAAAGGTGTCCGGAAGACATATCTCTGTGGATGCACCGTTCGTAGAAGGCGAAGATAACAGTCTTTTGGATGTGCTTGTGAACGACGACGCTCCTATCGCTGACCGATCGTTGATGAACGAGTCATTGGCAAAAGAAATTGATCGAGCACTTGCTACACTAACCGAAAGAGAATGTGAGATAATCAAAATGTTTTTCGGTATAGGCTGTCAGGAAATGACATTGGAAGAGATTGGCGACAAATTTGGCCTCACTAGAGAGCGCGTCCGCCAGATCAAGGAAAAAGCAATCAGAAGATTAAGACAAGGAACACGTAGCAAGCTCCTCAAATCGTATTTAGGTTGACCTCGGGTAAAACCAAAGAGGTAAACAAAGCTCCATATCCAGAAGGATACGGGGCTTTTGTTTTTTTTATACCGACCTGGCTGTTAGGGATTGTATTTCTCGCGTACATTATATAAGTAATAATAATAGATGCGAAACCGTGAAGTGGATTGTTGTAATTTTTTTTATGCCTGTAACGATCAGTCGTTCAGAATTATAGTCTGTCAGTAACGATTTAGTTGAAAAAATAATCTCATAAAAGTTTGGAGTGTATGTTGTAAAGCACTACTTTTGCATCCGCATTCGAGAGAGAACGGCACTGCAAAACATGATGAAAAAAACTTTTAGAAAAACTTCCTAAAACATTTGGAAGTATGAAATAAAAGTTCTTATCTTTGCATCCACGTTCGCTAAAATAAAGCGAGTGTAACAATAAGAGTTCTTTGAAAGATTTACATATCAACAAGTAGTACAAGTATTAGAAATTAATACCGTCAATAACTTGAAATAAATACGAATTCTGAGCATAGAGATATAACAATTTAA